>CAYLPS010000001.1:0-98777 GCA_964385625.1 uncultured Anaerolineaceae bacterium
TGAAAAAGTATAACATACCTGTGGAATATAACATTCTTCGGGTTAATTGTTTATCGACCCATATTATATATCTTATTCATTCCCCGTCTGTAAATTCGCTCGGACGACAATGCGCTGGTTATCCACCATATAAGGGTAACATGAGATCAGCGTGACTGTGGGATCGGGAGTATTTGCCATCACCTCGACATCCGTCGGGGCGACGACTTGCACATTGGCGATAACATAGGTGAACGAGCGCGTGGCTGTATAGATGATGACATCGTCACCGCGTTGTAATTGGTCGAGATGGCGGAAGATTTCACCATAGATATCATCGTGGGCTGATAACACCAGGTTGCCTATTTGCCCGGGATCAGCAGTTTCCAGATGTTGGGCCACTCCCTTCTTCAATTGTTCCCAGCTATCGCCCTGCACAACAGGAGCATCCACGTTGATCGCCGGTATTTGAATCCTGACCGCTTGCTCTGGCGCTGGAGTGGGGATGGGCAGCTGTGCCATCGAATGGTAGAGCGGTAGAAGATGGGCTGGTATTTCCGCATCATTTGGTTGGGCACCTTGTGAGGAATTCGGAGGGGTGTGCCCGGAAGGCAATACGATGGCATTAATCAAAGGTGTGGGGGTAAGCGTAGCCGGGATTAAGGACTGAGTAAATTCGTTGTTTAAATTACGCAGGATTTTAACGCCACTGTAGATGATAAATAACAAGCCTGCCACGGCAAGGATTTCAATAACCAGGAAGATACGGTCAAGGGCGCGCCCAGCCCGCTTGTACCATGGTAATTTCTCATCCAGGTTGTGGTCGGTCAGGCTGGTTGAATGTAAATTCTCGAGGGATGTGTTGCCTTGGTCTGATGTAAGGTTCACCACCCTGCCCGTATTGCGGAATTGCTCCAGGTGCCTCATGCGGATTTTACGCCGCTTTTCTACCATGAGCTGCTGGAGTTCATCGATGGACAAATCTTCGGGTGATTTTACCTTGGCCACGAGGTGATTATACTATTTTTACTTTGGGTGATTTTTCAGCGGTCATAGATAGCATGATATCCAACAGTTTTGGGGCGATGGCCAGGCGGTCGAAGTGTGATTCCACATAAGCCCTTCCCCGGGCGCCCATCTGGCGTGCCAGGGTGGGGTGATCAGCCAGGCGGAGAATGGCCTGTGCCAGCGCCTGCGGGTCACCCGGCTGAACAGGAATGCCCCCACCTGCCTCTTCGATGACCTGGCGTATCACCCCATCAATGGCCAGGATGACCGGTTTTGAGGCGGCCATATAATCGAAGACCTTGTTGGGATAGGTGGTTTTATATAATTCGATGGGCTTGAGGATAGCAATGCAGGCATCCGACGCAGCCAATGCAGAAGGCATCTCATTTTTGGGGATGGGAGCAATGAATTGAACGTTTTGCAATCTCTCATTTGCCGCCTGGGCCTGTAATGCAGGCTTATCCTTGCCATCTCCCAATAGGATGATGCTGATATCGCCACGAGAGCGCAGGATTTTTGCTGCTTCCAGTAAAATTCCCAGGTTGTTTGACATGCCATGGGCGCCTGCATAAAGGGCCACGAATTTACCTTCCAGGCCATGGCTCATACGAAAGCCGCTACCATCTACATCAGGGTTGAACATGAGCAGGTCCGTGCCATTCGACACCAGCGCCACGTGTGAAGCACCTCGCTCCTTTACGTGGTTGATGAAACCAGGTGAGTTGGCCACCACCTGGTCGGCATGGTGGTAAAGGAAGCGCTCCAGGCATTCAGATAGCCGGATCAGCAGAGGATTCTTCAGCACACCCACTGCCACGGCAAAAGCTGGCCACAGGTCGCGCACCTCGAACAGGAACGGCACTCGTTTTAACTGGGCCAGCCACCAGGCTGTCAGCCCTTGGAAGATCGGCGGGGAGGTGCCCCAAACCAGGTCCACATTTTTTACCCGCAACCCAATCAGAAAGGAAGAAACCATGAAGCTGAAAAAGCTGGCCAGTCGGAATGCGAAGCTGCGATGCAAGGATGGATAGGTGTACACCCGGAAAATGGTGATGTGATTACCATCGGTTTTCTTTTCGGACCAGGGGATTTTTTTCGAGGAGGATTTCCCCGTGAGATAGCTGATAGGGCTGGCAATAACAGTGACCTGGTGACCTTGGGAAGCCAGGAAGCGGGCAAGCTCGTGGTGGCGGGTGCCGCCGGGCTCATCCAGGGTTACAAATGCCTGGTGGATCAATAAAATGTGCATGCAGTATTTTTCCTCATGTGCTTCCGCTCAGTCAGCTTTGTCAGGCGAGCTGTCTCTCAGCACGAACAGCTCATCGGGCCATCCTTTATGATAAGCTTGAATGACATAATCTGCCATGCTGACTGGAAGCAAAGCTATTTCGGGCAGGTTTCTAACCGCGACCCATAATGGGTGGTGATAACCTTTTTTAGAGGTTGCTGCGCTGCCCATCTCCTTGCCGGTGCCAGTTCCAAAATCGCCGCTGATTTTCCTGGCCAAGAAATAGTATTGAGGTGTTCCCAAATACCAGGCTTCGGCAACCATCCGGCCAATCTCCACAACCACGCCCAGCTCTTCCAGGGTTTCACGTTTCGCCGCCGCTGCAGGCGTCTCGCCGACCTCGATTTTACCGCCTGGAAAGACGAAATAATGCTTGCCAGCTCGATAGCGCTCAACCAGAGCAATATTGTCATTCTCGATCAAGATAACCGCAGCTCTAGCTTTCATCGGGTAACTTCCAGGTGCTTTTTATCTGGATGGGCAAGGCTTGCGAGGTTTTAATGATCCAAGCAAGGGCAGGTTTTTTCTCCCCGTAGGTGGGCGATACCCAGCCCATGATCGGAGAAACTATCCCAAAGCCATGCAGCAACCTTCCTGCACGCACAAGCATGAAGTCTGCTGGCTCGGCGAGCCTGCCACTCTTACCCTGATACAACTCGGTTTTAAGGCCAATCCAACCATGGGGTGAATGGAAGCGAATCGCGATAGCTGCGGAATCAACCACA
The DNA here is from genome assembly GCA_964385625.1 of uncultured Anaerolineaceae bacterium. GTDB lineage: Bacteria > Chloroflexota > Anaerolineae > Anaerolineales > UBA4823 > FEB-25. The sequence continues at coordinate 3,001 of CAYLPS010000001.1, forward strand.
GAGGCTGGATCAGACAGCTCGTACTCCCAATCAGGCAATAACCAGTGCAGGCTTGCCGTATGGATAGAGCCGCTTTGCCCCTCTAGCCGATCGAGCACCTTCCAGCTGCCGTCAGCGCACGCAGTTACCTGGCGAGTGTAATTGATTCCCATTTTGCGGAACCCATTGTGCCGGGCAGTGATGCTCAACAGGCGGTTCTCACCATCGGCGAGGGTCTCGATGACATGCGATTCAGCCCAATCCAGGTACAGGAAGCGGCCTGCGCGCAGCATGTATTCCTGGTCATTCACCAGCAGGCTATCGTGGACAATAGCGCTGGTAAGTGCATTATCCCAGGGTGGAGAGGCATTGTACAGGTACGTGCCGGCATCCTGGCAGATATTCAACCCGCGCCACCATAAATCCAGGTGCAACAGGTCGGCATGGGCAGGCCGTGAGTGGAATTGCGTGCTGCGGAAGTACGCCCATGATTTGCCATTGGGGCTTTGAAGGACATGTGGAGGTTCACCGTTTTTACCGGCTGAAAAGCCTCGCCAGCTGTCCAGGTTGCCCCTGGCCTGCGGCGGTTTTACTTGGCTGAATAACCAGGTGCCCATATCATCCCACGGACCTTCCGGCTCAAGTGATTGGTGCAGAAAGATACGCGCCGCAGCATGGATGACAGGGCGGTAATCTTGAAATTGACAAGTAGTGAGCGGCAGGATATACGAACCGTCATTGTGACCTAGGTTGGGCACACAACCGGTCTGGGGGTCGATCAATTTCCCCAACCATACGGTGGCGGTAGCAAGATGTGTGCTGACCTCCTCAGGGAATGGCTCGTCGGTGGAAACCTGGTCATGTACGGCAAAGGCCCACAAGGCGGCCTGCAGCATCAGGCGATGGTAATTAGTGCTGTGCTGCATGTAGCAACCGTCCGGAGTGATCTGCGTGCGCAAGCCATAAATCAGCCATTTCCAACCCAGAGTGTGCCAGGAGGCGGATAAGGGATGATCGCGTAAAACGGCAGACGCGGTATAAAGCCCCACGGCTTCACTGATCAGGTGGTTGTTATTTTGCGAGCGGGCATATACCATGGTTGGAGGGATGCGCGCTGCGTGGATGGTGATCGTCCTGGCGAGAAGCTCGATGCGTCGTGGAGTGCTGTGTGGAGAGCCAGCAAACACCTGCAAACAAAAAGCCAAGGCCACCAGGCGGAGAGCCGCTTCCTGGGCGGAGGCCCAGTGAGGCCCCAAGTAAGGCGGGTTAGCGGCCAGGAATTGCTCGCTATACTGCCAGAAAATTTCGGCGTAGCGCTGGTCACCCGATAGGTGGTAGGCCATGGCAAGCTTATAAGCCCAGCCAAACCTGCCGGCCTCCCAAATGAATTTAATGTCTTTCCCACCCGGCAGATTGTCACCCGCTTCATATTCCGTCCAGGGGGCAAGAGGCTGCGGTGGGGTTAAAACCAATGGCACAACCTGGTTGCCGAACAGGCGCACTTTCCCGGAGGCGATTTCATCGGCTTGAGCGTAGATCACTTTAGCCTGGTCCCCTAACTGGCGGTTCAGCTCACCCTGGTCTGGAAGGCTTGCCAGGCAGGGATAACTTTTTAGCGCTGAGGTAGTATTCAATCGGTCCAGCTGTATCAAAGCAGATGAGAGCTTGCGGTGATAATGCCCGGTGACCAGGCCGATTCGATACAAAGCATATAACCCCAGGGAGCCGAAACCCAGCTCGCGCAAGGCTTTGATGGCCACTGAAAGGCGTCGTTGAAGTTTCATTGCTGATGCATCAGGGATGAACGTCAGATATTGGCATGCCCCAGGGTCACCGTATGCTGTGTATGAAGAGCTTGCAGGGCGGCGAAAGTGGCTTCGGTCACAGTAAACAGCTGGTCATACGGGATGGGCGGCGCACTACCGGCGATGACTGCCTGCGAGAAGGCCTCCCATTCAGCTTGGTGGCCCTTATCCTGGCGCAGGCGGGAATGGAGCACCCGTCGCTTGCCATGAGAGACCAGCTCAAGTGTGCGGAAGTCGTCTAGTGCTGCCGATTTGCCTGCTGAGAATACCTCGATACGCTCCTTGGAGAACGATTTGTCACCATTAGATAGGTAAATTACCGATCCAACCGAGCCATCGGGGAAGGATAGGACGATCATCACATTATCTTCACGGTATCGTTCATCATCGGGGAGGGCGTAGGCTGAGACCGCGGTGGGTGATACTCCCACCAGGAAGGTGAGAAAATCAATGAAATGGCAGCCCTCGCCGATGATGCGCCCGCCACCCTGCAGCGGGTCTTGAACCCAGTGGGTCGGTGAGATGCTGCCTGCATTGATGCGGTAGGTGGCCAGCATGGCTTCATGGCGGGGCTGGAAAAAAGCCTTTAGCTTTCGCGCCAGTGGAGCAAAGCGGCGGTTGAACCCCACCATGAGCAGAGGTGAACCTTCGCTGGAGTGCAATTGCTCTTTGATGAGGACGAGCTGTTCTGGGGTGATCGCCAGAGGTTTCTCGCAAAATACATGCTTGCTTGCCTGCAAGGCGCGTACCACCTGTTCGGCATGCAGGTGATGGCGGGTGAGGATGGCAATAGTATTCACCTGAGGGTCTTGCAGGATTTCATTCTCACCCATCGCCGTGTATTTAAAGGAAAATTTGTCTGAGGCCGCCCTGGCGTGCAATCCAGAGCCAGAAGCAATCGACACCAGTTCAATAGAAGGAATTTTCTTCAGCGCAGGCAGCATGATGGCATTGGCGAAGTTACCTGCCCCCAGCACGCCCAGGCGCACAACGTTTACGCCGCTCACAGGCAAGGCGGCTTTTTTCACCTGCCTGACAGCGGATGGAGCAAGTATTGCAGGTTGGGTACTTGGCGGATAGGTGAGCAGGACACCCATGAAGGGATCATGCCTCTTTCCGCTGATCAGCTCGTAGGCAGCCGGGGCCTCTTCAATAGGGAAGCGATGGGTGATGAGCGGTTTGACGTCCAACCGACCGCTGGCCAACATATCCACGAAGGCCTCCATGTTACGGCCTTCTGTCCAACGCACATAACCTATGGGGTAATCCTGCCCGGTCTCCTCATACGAAGGATCATAACGGCCCGGGCCATAGGAGCGGGAGTTGATAAATGACAGTTCTTTGGTGTAATAGATTTTACGCGGGATGTTCAGCCCCACGGCGCCGATGGCCACCACATGCCCACGGTCACGGGCGAGCTCACCAGCCAGCTCAACCGGGTCATTTTCAGGGGTGTCGGCACAGATCAGAATATTGTCCAACCCATGCCCGTGGGAAAAAGACTGGGCAACCTCGCCGGCATGTGAGCGCAGGACCGCATTCACACCAAGCTGGTTGGCCAGGGTAACCCGCCATTCATCGATGTCAACTCCAAAAACCCGGCAGCCAGCCGCCTGGGCGATCAACACTGCCAGGAGTCCCAGTAATCCCAGTCCGATAACACCTACAGATTCCCCCAGCTGGGCTTCCGAAAGGCGGAAGCCGTGCAAGGCAATGGCTCCCAGCGTGGTGAAGGCTGCCGATTCACAATCGACATGCTCTGGCAGCCTGGTTAGCAGATGTTGGGGCACCACGGCATACTCGGCATGAACGGCGTAGCCACCCCCGGCACAGGCCACCCGGTCACCGGTCTTGTAACCCTGCAACCCCTCCCCAGTGATTTCGATAATCCCAGAAGATGAATAACCGAGGGGCATGGGCTGGTCTAAACGATTGAAGGCGGCTTCCAGTGATGATAGCAGGCCTTCGCGACGGGCTTTATCCACTACCTGTTGAACCAGGTCGGGGCGGGAAAGGGCTTTGCCCAGCAGCGATTTGCCCCCGAATTCAACCAGCATGCGCTCGGTGCCGGCGGAAACCAGCGAAGCCTGGGTACGTACCAGTGCCATCCGAGCCTGTACCTGTGGGATGGGCACATCCAAGACCAGGGTTTCACCATTGCTGATATTCTGTATAAGTTGCTTCATTAAGTATCCTGCCTTGATGATATATGCTAAAGGATGATTTACGAGATTATAGCGCGGATTCTTGCCGCATGTTATAATTTTTTATCGGTTAAATGTCAGACAATTAAGGAAGAGGAGTGATCATGATATCCCACCCATATCAAAAACTTGCCCAAATCCTGGTGGATCATTCAACAAGCGTAAAGCCCGGCGATCGTGTGGCAATAGAAACCACCACCAACGCTTCAGAGCTTGTCGCTGAAATCTACGCTCTGGTGGTGCAGCGCGGCGGGCATCCACATGTTTTATTAAATCTACCCGAACAGGAACAGATTTTCTTCAAATATGCTAATGATGACCAGCTGGCATACACGCCGGCCTTCCAAAAGCTGGTTACCGAGCAATTCGAGGCATATATCCGCGTGCGCGCTGATATCGATCCGCTGGCTTTACGGGATGTGCCAGCAGAGAAGCAATCATTGCGGCAAAAAGGCATGGCGCTCGTGCGCAATACGATGCTGCACCGTGCAGCCGAACACGCCTTGCGCTGGTCACTAACGCAATTCCCGACCGAAGGCTACGCAAAAGAGGCAGGCATGAGCCTGGACGAATACACAAGCTTTCTGCTACAAGCCTGCCACGCGGATGAAAATACTCCTGATCCCGTGGCACACTGGGAGAACATTCGCAGCCAGCAGCAAAGGATGATCGAGACTATCGAAGGGCATGAACAGGTGAAATTGCTGGGATCGAATGTTGATCTGACCCTATCGGTGAAGGGACGCAAGTTCAATAATTCCTATGGAAGGCATAACTTGCCAGATGGCGAAATTTACACCGGACCAGTGGAAGAGTCCGCGAACGGTTGGGTGAGATTTACCTATCCCGCCATTTACCAGGGTCAGGGTGTGGAAGGAGTGGAGCTGAAGTTCGACCAGGGAAGGGTGGTGTCGGCCAGGGCAGAGGTGGGTGAAGAGCTGCTCTTAGCCATGATTGCTACAGATGAAGGGGCGCATTACCTGGGTGAATTTGCCATTGGCACAAATTACGAGATCAACCGCTTTACCCGGAACATCTTGTTCGATGAAAAATTGGGAGGGACCTTCCACCTGGCGCTGGGGGCAAGTTTTCCCGAGACCGGCAGCCGCAACACCAGCAGCATCCATTGGGATATGATCTGCGATATGCGCACGGATGCGGAAATCCGCGTGGACGGCGAGGTAATTTACCGTAATGGCAAATTCCTGTAAACGATAGATTGACAGAACAACAGGCGAGGATCGGAAAAAATCCTCGCCTGTTTTTATTTCGTAAATAATCTGGTTGGGTATGGCTGGCAACCCTCAGCAGGATCGCTGCGATGATAAATTCATCGCAGCGGTCTACACGATTTGGTGGTAAAGCTCCCACATCTGCTGGAACAGGCCTGGATGTGATAACAATTGGCTATGGGTGCCGCGTTCGATGATACTGCCATCCTGCAGTACCAGGATTTCATCCATAGCCTCCAGCCCAACCATGCGCTGGGTGATGGTGATGGTACTGCGTCCATGGCTCATGTTTTTTATGGATTCTAAAACCGCAATCTCGTTGGCAGGGTCAAGGTTAGCGGTTGGCTCGTCCAGGATCAGGATGGGGGAATCCCTGAGTAATGCCCGGGCAATGGCCAGGCGCTGGCGCTCCCCGGCGCTTAAACGCAACCCATGCTCGCCAATCCAGGTATCATATTTATCCGGCAGATTTTGGATGAATTCATGTAGTTGCGCCTGGCGGGTGGCCCAGATGATCTCGTCGTTGGTGGCATGTGGCTTGGCGATGAGCAGGTTTTCCTTGAGCGTGGCACTGAACAGGTAAGTATGCTGTGAAATCACGGCAATGTGCTTATGGATGTCGTGTGTTGAATAGTCGCGCAGCTCGTGGCCTCCCAGGCGGATAGTGCCCTGCCGGTATTCCCAAAAACGCTGGATCAAGCTGATTAGCGTGGTCTTTCCCGCCCCATTTGGGCCAAGGATGGCGATATGTTTTCCCTGAGGGAGAGAGAGCGAAATCTCTTTCAGGCTGAAGGGTGAAAGGCCTATGTGAGAGTCATGCTCCTGCCAGGGTGGATATTGGAAGCACAGGTTTCTCACTTCCAGGTCATAACCACCAGGACATGGGCTGGGCTTGACAGGCTCAGCAACTGGAGGGGGAGCGTCCACCAGTTCATACAGGCGGTAGATGGCAGCTTGGTTGGCCTCATAATTCTGAGCCACCGATGGCAGGGGTTGCAGGGCCTCGAAACAGGTCAGTGCGAGCAGTCCCACCACGCCCAGGAAGACGCTATTTAGCTGGCCTTGTGATACCCTTTGAATTGCCAATACCAGAACGGTGAGCATTGCCAGGTTGGAAATCAAGCTGCCCAGGCTGATGTTCAGGGAAGCCAGGTTGGCAAACCTGGCTTGCAACCTGCTCAACCGCTCTCCAACCCGGCTTATATTTTCGAGCTGCGCGTTAGCCTGTCCGCATGATAGGAGGTCAGGTAACCCCTGAATGCCGTCAATGAAGGTGATACTCAACCGGGCACGCAGGTCGATGATGCGCGGCCCAAGACGGTGAGAAAAAATGAGCATTAACCCTGAAATACCCAGGCCACCCAGAGCCAGGAACCCCAATAACGCCAGGGCCAGCTGGCTTCCAAAGCCTGCCATAAATATCACACTGGCCAGGCTCACCAGGATGGCGACCAGCGGAGGGGTCAGGGTGCGCACGTAAAAATTTTCCAACGAGCCGATATCGCGGATCACCCGGGCGAGCAAATCCCCGCTGTGATAGCGCATCAATCGTGCAGGTGCCAAGGGCTCCAGCGCCTGGTAAAACCAGGCTCGCCAGCGCGCCAGAAGCCGGAAAGTCACATCATGCGAGACCAGGCGCTCCAGGTAGCGAAATACTCCACGCGAAATCCCGAAGAAGCGCACGCCTACAATGGCCACCTCCAATTCGGCGATGGAGGGGTGCAGGGCGGCTGCTGAGATGATGTAAGCGGCGGTAGCCATTAACCCGATCCCGCTGGCCACGGTGGCAAAACCCAGAAATACCGAAAGGAGGATGCGACTCCAAAAAGGCGAAAGCAGGTTGAAGAACCGGTTCCGGATGGATGGTTTTGGGAATTGTTCGATCTCACCGATCTGCAGCGGCAGCTCTTCAGGCTGCGGGTGAATTTTGGAGTAAGAGATCTGTAAATTGCCATCCGGAAAGGATTGAGATTCAACACGGCGGGGTTGTTCTTCGCGATAAGGTTCTATCCTGCCATGATTCAGCCGTATTACCTGGTCTGCCTTGGAGATGGTTGCCTGGTGGTGGGCAATCACGAGCACTGTCCGGCCGTGTGCCAATGTTTCCAGCGAATTACGCAGCAACAGGTCTGTAGCAGGGTCAAGATGCGAGGTGGCTTCATCCAGGATGAGCAGGGGTGCATCTTTGAGAAAGGCACGCGCCAGTGCAATGCATTGCGCCTGGCCAGCGCTCAGCCGGGTGCCTCGCTCACCGATCACCATCTCATAGCCCTGCGGGAACTCACGGGCAAATTCGTCGACATGCGCCAGGTGTGCTGCCCGTTGAATTTCCGCATCGCTGGCATCAGGCCTTGCCAGACGGATGTTGGCGGAGATAGTGTCGTTGAATAAGTATGGGTTCTGTGGCACCCAGGCCAGCATCTCGCGCCACTGTGAGATTGGGATATCGGCCAGTAATTTTTCATTGACCCATATCTCACCATCCTGGGGCTGTAAAAAACGCAGCAGCAGCCAGGTGAGGGTGGTTTTCCCCGCTCCGCTGGGGCCGACCAGAACGGTCATCTTCCCAGCAGGCAGGCTCAGTGAGACTCCATCGAGGGCTTTTCCCCTTTTTGGATAAGTGAAGTTGACATCCTTGAAGGTTATCGACAGGGGTGCATCCGATATCCCTGGTGACGCCATCCCTGTGAGGGGTGGGCTATCGCCCAAAAGTATGGGGGTGTCGAGGACCTTATAAATATGCCTGGCAGCTTCCACACCCGCCATTCCTGCATGGAAGCGGGTGCCCAACAGGCGTAATGGCAGATAAAACTCGGGCGCCAGCAACAGGATAAAGAATGCCTGTTCAAAGGCCATCCTGCCATATAAGAGGCGAACGCCGATTTCGACAGCCACCACTGCGGTGCTGAGGGTGGCGATCAATTCCAGCGCCAGGGCGGAGAGAAAGGTGACCCGTAATACGCTCATGGTGGATTGGCGATACCGCTCGCTGACCTGCTTGATCATCTCGGTTTGGTCACGGCTGCGGCCGAGTGATTTCAAAGTGGTCAATCCTTGGAGCACATCCAGGAAATAAGCACTCATGCGGCTCAATCCCAGCCATTGCTTGCGGGTGAGGGTTTCGGCGGCTTTGCCAATTAGGATCATGAAAACCGGCAACAATGGGGCTGTCACCAGCAAGACTACGCCTGAGATGGCATCTGTGGGAAATACAAAGATCAATATGGTGAGCGGGATTAGAGCTGCCAGGGCAATTTGGGGTAAATACTGGCTGAAGTAGGCATCCAGTGCATCAATCCCTTCGGTAGCCAAGTTGACCAGCTGGCCAGTTTGGACCCCTATGCCGTTCTCCCCGCTATGCAGGTATGCAGGCCCGAGGGATTGGATGTGGGAGAATAGCCGCTGGCGTAGGTCTTGTTTAATCTGCCGGGCAGCCGTGTTGGCGCACACCTCTCCAAGCCAGTTGAATATAAACCGTAAAATAATGGGCAATAAAATAAGAAGAATAACGAGGGATACAGCATCCAGTGTTTCGCGCTGCAGGAACACCGCATTGATCACCCTGCTGACCTGGCGGGCTTGGAACACGCCCACGATTCCCCCAATTACCCCCAGAAAAATCGCAGAAATAACAGCAACACGTGCCTGCCAGGCTTCTTTAAGCAAGCGGGGATCCAGTTTCATATCGATAAAATGCCGGCGGCCTGCTTCCAGGTCTTATGGATCATTGATGACTGAAAGCAGGCTGGCCTTTGGACGGAGGTAAATTAATAAGTCAGCTTCTCCGCCTCGCCTGAGACGCGTTTGCGGAAAGTCCAATAGGTCCACACCTGGTAGATCAGGACGATGGGTAAAAAGATCAGGGTGACGATGGTCATCAGGCGTAGCGTATTGGCGGAAGAGGCGGCATTTTGAATTGTCAGGCTCCAGGCGGGATTCAGGCTAGAGACCATAACGCGCGGATACAGGATGGAGAAGATAGAAACGAATAAGAAACCCACGGTAAAGCAGGTCATGAGAAATAGACGCCCGTACTGGCTCTTTCGAAGGAAGTAGCTCGCGCCAAGAATTGCCAGGACCGAAAAAACTGGAAATATGATGGACTGGGGGGTCAAATTCTGTAGTGCGTCAGTGACAAAAAACGTGGTGACCAGGAAAATGACCAACACTATCACCACCAATGGCCAAAACCAGCGCAGCAGGTCCTTGGCTTTTTGTTCAATCTCGCCGGTCGTTTTTAAGCTCAGGAAGCTGGCTGCGTGCAAGACGAACAATAATCCAACCGTCAGGGCGGCCAGCAGGGCATAAGCATTCAACAAGTTGAAGAACCCCCCCGCGTACCCCATATTGGCGTTGATGGGCACGCCTCGAACCAGGTTGGCGAATGCGATAGGAAACAGCAGAGTGGCCAGCAAGCTGCCGGTAAAAATGCACCAATCCCAAAGGGTGCGCCACCTGGGATCGTCATTTTTACTGCGAAACTCAAAAGACACCCCACGGATAATCAACCCGACGAGAATCAAGAATAAGGGCAGGTAGAAACCGCTGAATAAGGTGGCATACCAGTTGGGAAAAGCGGCGAAGGTGGCTCCACCGGCGGCTATCAGCCAGACTTCATTCCCATCCCAATGGGGACCAATGGTATTGATGATCGTCCGCCGCTGCTGGTCGTTTTTACCGAGGAATGGCAGCAGGATGCCCACCCCAAAATCGAATCCTTCCAGGATGAAGAAGCCAGTGTACAACACGGTGATAAACACAAACCAGAGGATGTTGTAAGACATGGATATACCTCCTAATGCGACTCAGGTGGGTCGACCAGGTGCGGTGTGAATTCAGGCGGCGCCACATTCTCCTCCACCGGACCTGCTGTGGCCGATTTCCTCATCAAGAAGATCATCGCCATTATGATCAAGCCGTAGATGAGCACAAAACCAACCAGGCTGAACAACAATGTACCAGGGGTCAGGACCTGAGAAAAACCATTCTCCATTTTGAATATCCCATAAGCAATCCATGGATACCTGCCCACTTCTGTCAGCAGCCAACCACCGGTATTGGCGATATAAGGTAAGCCCATCGAAAACATCAGTATTGTTAAAAACCAGGGGAATTTATTCTCGAGGTTCCTGAAGCCGACGATGATGGCGATGATGCTGAATAAAATCATCAGCAAGCCCGCACTCACCATAGCTCGGAAGCTCCAATAAAGTATCACCGGTGGTGGGGTATAGTCGCCTGGTCCGAATTGCTGTTCGTATTGGGCCTGAAGCTGGTTGATACCCATCACCTCGCCGGATAAGCGGTCGTACATCAAGAGGCTGAGCGCCTTGGGAATGCGCCAATCAATAATCAGCTTGCCGGTGACAGGATTCGCAATGGTAATAATGGATAAGGAAGCTGGGTCTTCTGTATCAAAGAGCGCCTCAAGCGAAGCCAATTTCATTGGCTGGTATGATCGAAGTTCCTTGCCCTGGAAGTCTCCAATCACGCCAACCGCAATGGTGCCGACCACCCCGATAATGGCTGCCATGCGGAAGGAATATCTAAAAAATTCGGTTTCGTTACGTCGTAACAAATGATAGGCACTGATTCCCAGCATAAAAAAGGAAGCCGTAACTAAACTGGCAGTGAAGACATGTGGATAGTGGGTGAAAATGGGCAGGTTGAATACCAGCTGGGAGAAGTCGGTCATCACGGCGCGTCCCTCACTGATGATATAACCAGCAGGATGCTGCATGAAGCCATTCGCGATCAGGATCCAGATTGCTGAGAGATTCGACCCGATGACAACCAGCCACATGGTGGCGAGGTGCAGACCCTTTGAGATCCTGTCCCAGCCGAAAATCCAGATACCCAAAAAAGTTGACTCGAGGAAGAATGCCAGCAATGCTTCAATTGCCAGGGGTGTGCCAAATACATCTCCCACGAAGCGCGAGTATTCTGCCCACGACATGCCAAATTGGAATTCCTGGACGATGCCGGTAACCACACCCACCGCGAAATTGATCAGGAACAGCTTACCCCAAAACTTGGTTAATCGCTTGTAAATCTCCTTGCCGGTACTGACATAAATCGTTTCGAGGATGGCAACTACCAGCGAAAGACCGATGGTGAGGGGTACGAAGAAGAAATGATATATGATTGTAAGTGCGAATTGAAGCCGGGCTAATATCAGCACATCCATATTGACACTCCTCCCACGCTAAATTGCTACTATTTGCTTTGTCAATTATTTATCTCGATTATAGTTTAAATTTTCGAAGATTGTCAAAACAGAAACCTTAAAAAATTATTGGCGGTGGAGCACCATAAACATCATCTACCCAAAAACATGGTCACTGTTGCTCAAATTATCCAGTAATCGAGCACAAATGATCAGATGGATATCTATACAAGGATTCGGGAGCGAGGATGGCTTTAGTATTTTGGGGATATGGTAACCTGATGCCTGACTATCCTCATCCTGGAGATGGTAACATCACCCAATCGGGGTTAATGAGCTATCCCTGTTTGAAAAGTATTACAGTTGCCAACGCTCACCAGGATTGTGGATGGGTCTGGTTAGCTATTTTTACTCATCGATGGGCAGGTACATGCGCTCAGTATATTCTTTTACCATCCGCTGGATGCTGAAGCGTGGTGAAAGTGTGCGGATTGATTCCTTCATCACCGCGATCCAATCACTAGGCAGGCCATCTGCTGATCGAAATTCGTAATAAAGAGGGATGATCTTGTTTTCAAGGGTATCGTACAAGCTTTCAGCGTCGGCTGCATCCTGTAATTCATTGTTCTCGCGGTCCTGCTCATCACCAATGGCCCAGCCATTATTGCCATTGAATCCCTCGCGCCACCAGCCATCCAGGATGGATAAATTCAGCACCCCGTTCAGGGCAGCCTTCTGGCCAGAGGTGCCTGAGGCCTCATTGGGCCGGCGCGGGGTATTCAGCCACACATCCACCCCTTGCACCAGATAGCGTGCCAGGTTCATGTCATAGTCTTCCAGGAATACCAGCCGCCCTCCTGCTTCTGATTTTTTGATCGCACGGTAAACTTCTTGAATGATCTGCTTGCCCGGCTCATCAGCAGGATGGGCCTTTCCCGCAAATATGATTTGCACGGGTTGGTTCGGTCGGTTGATGATCGACATCAGGCGGTTTACATCCCGCAGGATCAGGTTAGCCCGCTTGTAAGTGGCAAAGCGGCGTGCGAATCCAATGGTCAGCGCATACGGGTCGAGTAGCGCACCAGCGGCAATCACCTGAACCGGATGGACGCTCCCATTCAGCCATTCCTCGCGCACCCGCTCGATGATATACATCGTCAGCTTCCGTTTCAGGTGCCGGCGGATGGTCCACAGTTCCATATCGGGGATGCTTTCGATCTTTTCCCAGATTTCCCGCTCATCCACGTGATCCTTCCAGCGCTCCCCAAGGTAACGATCATACAATGTGCTCAGGCGGCGAGCCAGCCAGGTGCTGGTATGCACACCGTTGGTGATATGTGTGATGGGAACTTCATCTTCCTTCAGGTCAGGCCAGAAGAAATTCCAAATTTTTCGTGCCACTTTGCCGTGCAACTCTGAAACGCCGTTATGCTTGGTAGAATAGCCCATAGCCAGAATGGGCATACTGAAAGTCTCACCCCAGGGTAAAGTGTGGTGAGCGAGGTCGATAAATTGGTCACGGTTCAACCCCAATTGCGGCCAAAAATTAGAAAAATATTTATCGATCAACCACAAGGGGAATTCATCGCTACCGGCAGGTACATTGGTATGCGTGGTGAAAATCGTTACCGAGCGTACTAATGCAGCGGCATTTTCAAACGTGTTACCTGCGGCTACCAGCTCGCGGATGCGTTCCAGGACCATAAATGCGGAATGTCCCTCGTTCATGTGCCAGACGTTCGGGTTGTACCCCAGGGCTCGCAATGCCCTAACGCCCCCGATGCCGAGGATGATCTCCTGCGAGATGCGCGAATCGAGGTCGCTTATATATAAGCGCGAAGTTAGCTCGCGATCAGTAGGTGTGTTGGTTTCCACGTCGCTATCCAGTAAATAAAGTGGCACACGCCCAATCCGAATTTCCCATAACCTTGCTTCCACGTTCCTGCCCGGCAGCTCGATGGTGACCGTCAGCGGTTTTCCATTGTCGTCGACGAAAGGTAAAACGGGAAGCTCTTCAAATTTCAAGCGCACGTAACGGGCGTCTTGCCAGCCGTCCTCCGAAATGTGCTGTGAGAAATAACCTTGCGTGTATAGGAAGCCAATTGCCACACAGGGCAAGCCTAAATCACTGGCACCTTTTATATGATCCCCTGAAAGTACTCCCAACCCACCCGCGTAGATTGGCATGGTCTCGTGAAGGCCAAACTCGGTGGAAAAATATGCGATGGGTTTATTCAAATGTTGGGGGTAGGTGTTTGCATACCAGGTGCTCTTTAATTTCATATAATCATCAAATGAGCGCATGATACGATCATAATAATCCAGGTCATAACGGTTGGTGGTCAGCTGTCTTAGCCGCACCGGGTCTACCAGGCGTAAAAATTGTATGGCATTATGATTGGTTCTTTCCCACAATACCGGGTCAATGCGACTGAAGAGTCGCTGTGCATCGGGGTTCCAGGTCCACCACAAGTTATATGCCAGCTCACCCAGGCGATTGACCCTACGAGGTATGTTAAACTGGTTGGGCAGAATGGTTTTAAAGTCGTACATATTTCTTCTCCCTGAGTCTGTTTGCTGTATCGGCCCTGCAAAACGCCGTTAATCTTACCACGTCAGGTAATTTTTCGCGAGCCAGGATGATAATTGTCGGGCGTAAATATTCAGGTCATTTGATCGAGCCCGGCATGATGCTTATCCATTAGCAAAGAGCATGGATTGGGCTACAATTACCACGGAGACATGAAATGACGACTACTATCCAGCTATTCATCACTTGTATTATCGATACGCTCTATCCTGAGACAGGTGAATCCGTGGTCCGCATGCTTGAAAAAGCCGGGGTGAATGTTTCCTTCCCGCCCGGCCAAACCTGCTGCGGACAGCCTGCCTTCAATGCAGGCTTACGCCGGCAAGCCCGAATGATGGCTATCCAGACGATTAGAGCTTTTGAAGGCTACCCGGGGCCGGTGGTGGTGCCTTCAGGCTCATGCGCAGCAATGCTACGCCATTCGTATGCAGAATTATTCGCCGACGACAGGCAATGGCTGCCGCGTGCATTAGCCCTGGCGGAGCGTACCTACGAGCTCAGCGAATTCCTGGTGGATGTGCTGGGAATCACGGACCTGGGTGCCCGTTTTATTGGGCGGGTGACCTACCACTCGTCCTGCCACCTTTTGCGGGGTTTAGGCGTTGATCGCCAGCCGCGTGCCCTGCTGGCAAATGTCCATGGCGCTGAAATGGTAGAGTTGCCTGAATCTGCCGAATGCTGCGGTTTTGGAGGTGTCTTCTCTGTGGAGCACCCAGAAATCTCGACTGCCATGCTTTCACGCAAGATTGCGAACCTGGAAGCGAGTGGCGCCGATCTGGTGGTTTCTTGCGATGCCGGATGCATCACCAATATCAACGGTGGGTTGCACCGCATGGGAAGGCCTCTTATGGCCGTGCACATCGCAGACTTGCTGGGGAAATTATAGATGGTTGATATTTTTCACCGGCGGATCCGTAAATCACTGGCAGATGCCAACTTGCAATCAGCTTTGGATGCCAATGCTGCTAAACGCATCCAGGTGCGCAAGGAGGCATTAGCTGCGCTTCCTGATCCTGACGAGAGGCGCAGGCGAGCCCATGCTGTACGCGCCGATGTGCTCGATCATCTGGAGATCTACCTGGCCCAATTTACCCACCACGCAGCCGAAAATGGGATACATGTTCACCAGGCAACGGATGCCGGCCAGGCTGTCAGCCTGGTGCTGGAAATTGCACGACAGCATGGCGCCAGGATGATTGCTAAATCGAAGACCATGGTCAGTGAAGAGATCGGTTTGAACCATGCCCTTGAGCGGCACGGGTTGAGGGTGGTTGAAACTGACCTGGGAGAATATATCGTTCAATTACGAGGCGAACCTCCTTCGCATATCATCACCCCCGCGGTTCACCTGACCCGGCAGGATGTGGCTAGGTTATTTGAAGAAAAGTTGGGCATCCCTTACACTGAAGAGATCAACAGCATGACGGATAATGCCCGTAGGATCTTGCGAGAGGTTTTCCTCTCGGCCGATATTGGTCTCTCGGGTGTAAATTTTGGAGTGGCTGAAACGGGCACTATTTGCCTGGTTACCAATGAGGGAAATGGTCGCATGGTCACCACCATCCCTGAAGTCCATGTTGCACTGATGGGCATCGAGCGCCTGGTGCCAACGATGGAAGACCTGGCCTTGATGCTGTCACTCTTGCCACGCTCGGCAACCGGGCAAAAGCTGTCGGTCTACACTAGCCTATTGAATAGCCCCCGCCGTCAGGGAGACCCGGATGGACCCAGGGAAAGGCATCTCATCCTGGTTGACAATGGGCGCAGGAACATAGAAGCTTCAAAACTTCGTGAAGTCCTGTATTGTATCCGCTGCGGATCTTGCCTGAATGCCTGCCCGGTATACCGAGAAATTGGCGGACATGCCTACGTCTCCAAACACGGCGAGGGCAGCGCCTATCCCGGTCCGGTGGGGAGTGTGCTCTCACCGGCTTTATTGGGGCAAGGTGAGTATGGCCAGCTGGCACGCGCCTCTAGCCTGTGCGGGGCTTGTAAAGAAGCCTGCCCAGTGGATATTGACCTGCCTGGGTTATTATTGCGTGTGCGTGCAGGTTTGCAGGTGGAAAAGGTGGGCAAGCGTCCTCGCCCCAATGCGCCGCGAGGGTTGGCAGCCGGGCTAAAGGGCTATAGCATGCTGGCAAGCTCTCCGCAAAGGTTTGCCATCACCCAAAAAGTAGCGAGCACACTAGGCTCTTTTTGGGCAGGACTCTCTCACGGGGACCGTTGGATACGACTGCCAGGCATCACTGGCTGGGGATATTCGAAGGATTTTCTTCTGCCGTCTGGCCCCTCCTTCCGGTCAAGGTTTATAAAACGAACGTCCGTTCAGCCAGGGGAAAATGGATCTACTCAACCTATTGGAGAGAGTGTAACTCCCACATCTTTGGGTGAGGTATACATAAAAAATGAGACAAAAAGCAAGGTTACAGGTTTTGCCGATGAGCTGCAAGCTTTGGGAGGCTTTTATCACCCATGTTCCGCTGACCAGCTTATCGGGAAGGTTGTGGAAATCTTGCAAGAACATCGGCTAAAACAGCTCTTAGCCTGGGATATGTCAAGGTTGCCAGCGGGTGTACTGGAGGGGCTAGGTGAGGCGGGAATCCAGGTTATTCATCCAGCCCTTGTAGCGCTCGAGACTAGTAACCAGGTAAAAGCAGGCTTGACCGGTGCAACCGCTGGAATTGCAGACACGGGCTCTGTGCTGCTGTTGAGTGGAGAGGGTCAGCCTCTCACGGTCTCGCTGCTGCCTGAAGTGCATATTGTCGTCCTCAACCAGGAAGATATCTATGATGATCTTGTTTCGCTGTTCTCCCATGTGCAGGTATGGAAAGCGTCTGCCGGGGTAATCATTACAGGTCCTTCCCGTACCGCGGATATTGAAATGACATTGACGATCGGGGTACACGGTCCTGGTGAGCTGCATGTGCTGTGTATAAGTGATGAAAGACTATATAACCGGTAAATCAATGATGATGAGCCATGAGTAAAAATTGGGGATTAATATTCATATGCATAATTGCGGTCGTTGATATAATTATCAGTGATACAGGCTTGCTGCAGTGAGTTTACCGCCGCAACCAGGCGTTGAGGCGGTTATTTTTTGGAGGAGAGATGGATAATAAGCTCTATGTAGGGAATTTACCATTCAACACGACAGAAGAGGACCTGCGTAGCATGTTTGCTCAAGCGGGAACGGTCGTCTCCGTCAGCCTGATAAGGGATCGGGAAACCAAACGTTCGCGAGGCTTTGCATTTGTTGAGCTCAGCAACCAGGCCGAAGCAGAAAAAGCAGTCAGCCTGTTCAACAATACGTTGCTCGATAATCGCACTCTAAAGGTTAACCTTGCCCGCCCCAGAGAAGATAGCGGTAAGTTCCGTAAACAGGGTGGAATTAAGCGCTTTTAATTTCTAAGCGATCCGATATCGGAGTGGCTAATATACCAGCGTAGATCCTGCCTGGGCTGGTTTAACCTGGCAGGCACGTGGGTTTGTATTCCCCACCCGGCTCGGTAACCAGGGCGCTGATGGAAACGACCGAGTCCATCTCGATTGGCCCGAAAATATGGGGGAATTGGATGCCGCCTGCACTCTCCCAGCGAATTTCAGCCCCAACTTTAGCAGTATCCAGCCATAATAAAACCGGATCAGGAATACCCTGGTAGAGCCGGTTGGCGACCACATGGATTTGTTCTGGTTGCGAGCAATGGATAAAGCCTTCATCTTCCAAGGATGGGCTGCGAAATACACCTCTCTGCTCAGCTTCCTCCCATTCTTTGCGGCGGCACAGGTGAACGATCAGGTTGGGGCGCTCGATTTCCACGCAACGGTCATGGCCAGCAAGATCCTGCAACAGGTTTACTTTCGAAAGGGGGAACCTGGCTTGTGCCATGGATTTAACGGTTTCCCCCTGTGAGGCTTCGATTTCTACCAGCATTAATCCACCCGAGATAAGCAGGTTACGGGCCTGGTCGAGAAGCCTGTTGATCAGCATGGTGCCCTCCAGCCCGCCATCCAGCGCCACGAGGGGCTCTTGCATGGCGGTTGGTAATAAATGCAGCAGCGAAGAAGGTATGTAAGGCAGGTTGGCGCACACCAGGTCGAAAGGTTGGTCGATCCCTGTCAGTAGATCGGCTTGAATAAACACAATGTTATGAGTAAGGTGATGTTTTTGCGCGTTCAGGCGGGCAATGCGCAAAGCTCCAGGTGAGATATCCGTCATGGTGAGCTGCAGGCCCGGAACATGCCTGACCAGGCTGATCCCCAGGCAGCCGGAGCCCGTGCCGATGTCTGCCACCCTTCGCCGTGAAGGATACAGGCGCAGCCAGCCGATCGCCCGCTCCACCAACAGCTCGGTTTCAGGTCGTGGGATGAGCACATCCGGGGTCAGGTTAAAATCCATGCCGAAAAACTCCCAGTGCCCAAGGATATAAGGCAAAGGTTCCCCCCCCTGCAATCGCCTCGCTGCTTGGGTAATCTGCTTATTTTGCTCCGCATCTACCATCGCTTCCGGATGGGCCAGGACCCAGGTGCGTGTATGGCCTGTGAAGTGGGCAATTAGAACCTGCGCCTCCAGGCTGGAAGTTTCGCTGGTTTGGTGTAGCTGAGAGGCCAGATTCTCTATTAATTTGCCAATGGATATCGCCATGCTAAACTACCAATTCTCCCATCCATTGTGCCGATCAGGGAATTGCGGAAACAGAATTTTATACATGGATAAAGCGGTTGGTTCGATTGCAGAGAAAATCAGTTATTGTTCCCGGTCAATGTTTCCTCACCCAGGCTGGCAAGTCTTTCCACTTCATCCCGCGTGGCGAGCTCATCGATGAAATCGTCCAGCATTGCCCCGGTCATGAACCCGGCGAGATTAAAGGTGGACATATTAATGCGGTGATCTGTGATCCTTGATTGGGGATAGTTGTAGGTACGAATTTTTTCTGCGCGTTCTCCCGTGCCTACCTGCGACCGCCGGTTGGCTTCAATCTCAGAGCGACGTTTTTCTTCCTCGATTTCATACAGGCGGGCGCGTAAAATGCTCATTGCCCGTAAGCGGTTCTGTAACTGGGAACGCTCGTCCTGACATGCCACCACGATGCCGGTGGGAATATGGGTGATGCGTACCGCCGTAGCATTCTTCTGCACATTCTGGCCGCCTGCCCCCGCAGATTTATACACATCCACATGGATGTCCGTTTCAGGGATATCGACTTCCACCTCATCGACTTCTGCCAGCACGGCAACCGTGGCAGTGGAGGTGTGGATGCGCCCCTGGGATTCTGTTACCGGCACCCGCTGGACGCGGTGCACACCCGATTCATATTTCAGTCGTGAATAGGCGCCCTTACCCTTCACCATGAAGATGATTTCCTTATAGCCACCAATGCCGATTTCATTCGACGAGAGCACCTCAATGCTCCACTTCCGCAACTCAGCGTAATGTGAGTACAGCCTGAACAGGTCGGCGGCGAAAATAGCCGCTTCATCGCCCCCTGTGCCTGCACGGATTTCCATGATCACGTTGCGTGCATCGCGTGGGTCCTTTGGAAGCAGCATGGCCTTAATAACGTGTTCCATCTGATCGATTTTTGGCACCAGGTCCAAAATTTCGGCCTCTGCCAGCGTGCGCAGATCAACATCATCGCTCTCAACCAGCGAATGCGCTTCTTCCACGCGCTCCAATGCATGGCGGTATTCACGCGCCCGGCCAACGATGGGTTCCAGGTCACTGCGTTCTTTGTTCAGCTCTGCGGCGCGTTGGTAATCGTCACCCACATTCATAAGCAGTTGGCTGAGCTCTTCATAACGCTGTTCAATACCGGCCAGTTTATCCAATAAATCCATTGGCATGCTATTCTATGCGCCTCCCAATCAAGAGAATGATTATACCACCGGAACTTTTAATAAATCTCCACCGTCTAAAGCCCAGATGATCAGCCAAAGTCTATAAAAGGCATTCGTGATCATACAGGAGGAGAAGATGAGCACCAGGCTGGTTTTATTTTCCACGAGCATCATTATTATCTTTATCCTGTCCCTGCTATTGCCCGCCACTGCTTTTGCTGATGGGATCATTGTCCCCGACCCACCAGTGTGCGATCCGCAGTCATGCCCCCCGGTAGTCACCCACATTGACCAGCTGGTGATCCGCTACCACCATGTGACGGTCACCATTCAGGACCAGCTTGCAGTCACCCATGTTGACCAGGTGTTTTACAACCCAAATGACTGGACCATAGAAGGCATTTATATTTTCCCCATCCCGGATGATGCTGCCGTGTCAGGCTTCACCTTGTGGGTGGACGGGAAACCGGTGGAAGGGCAGGTGTTGGATGCCACCCAGGCACGCCAGACTTATGAGCAGATTGTGTCCAGCATGCGCGACCCGGCTTTGCTCGAATATGTTGGGCGTGGAGCTGTACAGGCGCGCATCTTCCCCATTGCCCCCCAGGAAGAACGCCGGATCGAGCTGGAGTATTCTCAAGCCCTGAGCGCGGATAATGGGCTGGTGCGCTACATATATCCGCTCAATACCGAGAAATTTTCAGCTTCTCCGATTGAATCTGTCACCGTGAATGTCGACATCCGGGCCAGCGCAGGCATCCGGGTGGTATATTCGCCCAGCCATGAGGTGGCAGTTAGCCGGGAGGGTGACCGCCATGTAGTGGCTGGATATGAGGCTGCCAATGTGCTCCCCGATACTGATTTTACCTTGTATTATTCCCTCGGCCAGAATGAAGCCTTCCACCTGCTCACTTTCCGCAACCCTGCCGACAGCTCGGACCCGGATGGTTTTTTCCTGGTGCTGCTTGCCCCACGCATCGGCACGATAGACCAGATTATCCCCAAAGACCTGATCCTGGTCCTAGACCGCTCGGGGAGCATGGAGGGGGAGAAGTTCCAGCAGGCACAGCAGGCAGCTGGTTATATCCTCGACCACCTCAACCAGCAAGACCGGTTCAACATCATATCTTTCAGCACGAACATCGAAATGTATGCCAGCAGGCCGCGTCCGGTTTCAGATGTGGTAGCAGCTCAATCGTGGTTAAATGGTCTGGCTGCCTCCGGCTCAACCGATATCAACCGCGCCCTGCTCGAAGCTGCTGCCATGGTGGATGCGGAGCGCCCCACCTACCTGATCTTCCTGACTGATGGACTCCCCACAGAAGGTGTGACGGATAGCCAATCCATCTTGGCTAATTTTGCCGCCAGCGCTCCTGATAATCTGCGCCTGTTTGCATTCGGTGTAGGTTATGATGTCGACACCATCCTGCTGGATAGCCTCTCGCAAGGGCAGCATGGGCGCAGCACCTACGTACAGCCCGGGATGAAATTGGATGAGATGCTATCTTCGTTCTATAACAGCATCAGCACGCCCGTTATGACCAACCTGAAATTAACCTTTGACGGTGTATCCACGTATGACATCTATCCTGACCCTCTGCCAGACCTGTTCGCAGGATCGCAGGTGATCCTGCTGGGGCGCTACCATGAGGGTGGCACGGCTGATATCCGCCTGGTCGGCGAGGTAAACGGCGAAACACAGGTGATCATGTTCACCAACCAGCAATTTGAGCAGCGATCGGAGATCGGTTCGATCCTTTCATCCATCCCCAGGTTGTGGGCGACGCGCAAAGTAGGCTATCTGTTGAACCAGATCCGGCTTCAGGGGGTCAATCAGGAGACTATAGACCAGATCGTGCGCCTGAGCATCCGCTATGGCATCGTCACCCCGTATACCTCCTATCTGGTCACCGAGCAAGCGCCATTGGGCCAGGCCGAGCAGGAGCGCCTTGCTAACGAAGCTTTTAGCAAGATGCTGGCTCAGCCCACAGCGGCTCCTTCAGGGCAAGCTGCGGTGCAATCCGCAGCCGATGCAGGGGCGTTGCAGGGGGCAGGCAGTGCACCGGTGGTCGAGGGCGAGGCTTCCAACATCGTAAAAGTGGTAGGATCACGTACCTTCGTGCTGTCCGAAGGGATGTGGATTGACACGGGATTTGACCCGGATACTATGCAGGCCACACCCGTCGAATTTCTCTCGCAAGATTACTTCAACCTGGTAGGCGCACATCCTGACCTGGGTGATGCTTTTGCCCTGGGAGAGCAAGTTATTGCTATATCGGGTGGGATTGCATACCAGGTGGTTTCCAGTGGAGCTGCAGTTCAGCCAACGGCTGCAACGCCCACTCCCTTCAGCCCGGTAAAGCCGACTTCCAACCCCGTAAAACCTGCCACTGCCACCTCAATTCCCACCGAGGTGCCACCCAACCGGCCTTCAAGCGTATGCGGTGCGGGATTCATCCCCCTGCTCTTCGTCCCCATGCTGGTGCTGGCTATTAAAAAGTTAAAGTAAGGGGGTAAGATTCCATTAATCCCCGGCCTCATCCACTGGGGTGTTTTTTATCCTGAACAAGCTCATCCCTGCCGTAAAGAACTGAGATTGACAACCAGTGTCATGATTGTGGGGTTATAATCCTGAGGGTACCTGGTTGGTCTTTCATCGCGACATTGAGGAGAAGTGCAGGATGGGAAAAAAGTCTTTTTTTATATTTAGTATCCTGGCGATCATGGCTCTACTCATCCAGGGTGGGGTCACCCAAAGCCAAGCGGCGGCCAACATCTATATTGAAGGAACCTTTCTGATCGTCTGGGGTGATGGCACCCCTGGTTCTGGAGACAGCCATAGTTTTTATTTCCTCAGCACCATTGCTTACGGTGCTGTGCAGTTGGACATCGGCGAGCAGGCATTAAGCGCAGCCGGCGGCTCTTTGGAGCTCAACCATAAAACGGTCGTTGCGCACGGGCAGTGGCAGGAAGAGGGCAAATCCATGCTCGTGCAGGACCTCACCCTACTTGAAGGGCAGCCGTCCGGCCCGGATGGCGTTTATGGCCCTCAGCCCTGGGTATCCATTCTGTGCAAGTTTAAGGATATTGCTGATGAGCCTCAAAATTTGAATTTTTTCAAGGAAATGTACTCCCCTGAATATCCGGGTCTGGATCATTTCTGGCGGCAGAATTCTTACGACCTTGCCAACCTGGAGGGCTCGGATGCTTTCGGGTGGTATGTCTTGCCTGATAATCGAGAGGCTTATCTCCCTGGGGGAAACCTGGATTGGGATAAAGCCGCCAAGGATTGTACCGCAGCCGCAGAGCAGGATGTGTATTTTCCGCAATACGTGGGTATTAATTTAATGTTCAACGCCACCCTGGATTGCTGCGCCTGGGGTGGGGCGTGGTATCTATGCCTGGATGGCGTTTGCCAGGTATGGCGCATGACTTGGGAACCACCCTGGGGCTATGAAAATATCGGCGTCATTGCCCATGAAACCGGTCATGGCTTTGGCTTGCCCCATTCGGAGGGTAATTGTCAACAGACCTATGATAATCGCTGGGATGTGATGAGTGATGTGTGGAGCAATGGCTCAGATCCCTATTGGGGCACGATGGGCCAGCACACCATTTCTTATCATAAGGAGCTGGACGGGTGGATCAAGCCGGGACAGTTTTACATCGCTGCGACTGGTACTTTAAAAACGATTACACTGGAAAAGCTAGCCTTGCCCCAAACGTATAATTACCTGGGGGCGCAAATCCCGATCAACGATGACCCGGATCATTTTTACACCCTGGAAGTACGCCAACCCACCGATAACCCCATCGATTACGACAAATGGCTGCCAGGGTTTGCCGTAATCATCCATGATGTGGTACCCGACCGCGAAAAGCCCGCGGTAGTTGTCGACCTGGATGGCAACTGTAATACAGGGGATGCCGGTACCATGTACACGCCTGGAGAGGTATTCAACGACGCGGCCAATGGCATCTCGGTTTCGATCGATGCAGCCACCGATACAGGTTACATCGTCACGATCAACAATCGTTTCATCTTGATGGAGAATGTGGAGCTTACCGGCGCTGAGCAAGCGTATCTCGGCGAGAGCATTCCCTTTACCGCCACAGTCAGCCCGCCAGACTCCTCCCTGCCGATCACCTACACCTGGGAAGCGACCGGCTACCCGCCCACCCAGCATTCCGGGGATGCGATTGACACGATGAATTATGAATGGGGCGTGGAGGGCACAAAAATAATCACGGTAACCGCTTCCAACGTGGGAGGCAGCGTGGTGGATACCCATACGATCGACATCGTGAAGAAAGTGCCTATCGTTTCTCTAAGTGGTCCAGAGTATGCCAGTGTTGGCACACTCACATTATTCACAGCGATGGTGATTCCGGATAGTGTGGTGTTGCCCATCACCTATTCCTGGCAGGCAAGCGGGCAGCCACCAATCACCCACACGAATGGTCTGAGCGATACGATGGCCTACTCCTGGGACAGCCCGGGTACCCAGGTGATCACCGTCACCGCTGCCAATGTTGATGGGCAGACGGCAGACCAGCACTTTACCACCATCCTCGTGCCGCCTGCCAGCCTGTCAGTTATCGGCGCTGACAGGGGAAGCCTGCAAGAGATGCATACATTTACTGCTCAGGTCAATCCCATCACTGCAACCGTGCCGTTAACTTACGTGTGGACGGTGGATGAGCAAATGGCCATCACACAAACGGCGGGAATTACCAACCAGGTGGTGATCAGCTGGGACCATCCTGGCATCCACACTTTAGCAGTGCAGGCAAGCAATGCGGCTGGCAGTGTGGCTGGAGATTGGACGATAGAAATTTACATTTACATCTTCTTGCCGATACAGGTGCGCAATTAAACTCAAACGGGCTGGGGGAATTCCAGCCCGTTTCTTAATACTAACGATCTCTATTAGAATCTGGCGAGTTGGCGTTAGCTTTCTGCAAAGCCAATGATTTGGTCGTGGTGATCAAGATCACCCCGGCGATGATCACCGCTGCCGAAATGATCTCGATGATTTCCAGAGGTTCGTGGAGCACCAGAGTACCCAACAGGATGGCCACCAGTGGGTTAACATAAGCATAGGTTGATACTGTGGCAGTAGGTGCATTGCGTAGCAGCCAGGTGTAGGCCACGAAGCCGATACCCGAACCAAATACAATCAGGTAAGCCAGTCCGATCCACGATTCAAGTGATACATGGGCCGGGTTGAAGCCGCGCCATTCACCCAGCAGGCTGCCAACGATAAATACTCCGGCACTGCCTGCCAGCATTTCCATCCCTGTCCCGAGCAAGGCTGAGCTGGGTAGCTGGGCCTGCCTGCTGAACAGCGAGCCGATCGACCAGGAAAGCGCTCCAGCAACCAGCACGGCGATGCCGATTGGATCCAGCGGTGGGCTGGTGATACGGGCCTGCCAGGGATCTGCTAGCAGTATTATGCCGATGAAACCCACCAGGACGCCCATCCACACCGGCAGGCTGGCACGTTTTCCACCTGGACGCAAGGCATCGAGCACCACCATCCATAGCGGGACCGTGGCGATGAAAAGTGAAGCAACGCCGGTGGGGATGCGCAGTTCGGCCCAAGATAATGCCCCATTACCGCCCATCAGCATTAACAGTCCGATAATCGATGCAGAGCTCCATTCCGTCCGTGTGGGCGCTGGATCGCCGCTCAGGCGCCGCCAAGTGTAAATGATGGTGCCAGAAACCAGGTAGCGCATTCCCACCATTAAGAATGGTGGGATAGTCTGGATGGGTAGGCGGATGCCCAGGTATGTTGAGCCCCATATGATATAGACTGCAATGAGCGCGATCCAGCTGCGCTTATTCATCAATCAATATAACTCCAGAATTTAGCTGCTTGTGGTTGCTTCCCGTGCCATTTCCCACCCTAACAGGGCGATTTTGCGAGCCTCTCCGTAGTGATAATTCCCGAATTCTCCCATGGCACTGATTACTCTGTGACATGGGATGATCACCGGCACAGGATTACGCGCCAGCGCATTACCTACCACTCGTGAAGCTCCCGGCTTGCCAAGGTAACGCGCAACGTCTCGGTATGATACCACACTGCCAGGAGGAATGCGCAGCAATGCTTCCCATACCTTCAGCTGGAAATTTGTGCCACTCATGTATATATGTAGAGCTTCGCTGTGAGGTAAATATCGGCAGTGGAAGATATGGGCAACCAGCGGTTCGGTGATGGCAGCATCCTCAACCAGCCTGCCTTTTGGCCAGCTTTGTTGCAATGAAATCAGGGAATCAGATCGCCTGCCGAACATCACGAATGACAGGTTGCATACCCCACGTTCCGTGGTCGCCAGGAGCATCTCTCCAAATGGAGTGGGATGAAAGCCATAATTTATGGTCAGGCCTTCACCGCGCAGCTTGAATTCGCCGGGAGTTACTGCCTCCCAGGTGATGAATAGGTCATGCAACCTGCCGGGGCTTGAGAGACCGACATTATAAGCAGCATCCATGATGCTGGCTGATCTGGCAAGCAGCTGCTTGGCATGTTCCTTGGTGATGAACTGCAGGAAGCGTTTTGGGCTGATGCCCACCCAGCGGGTAAACAGGCGTTGAAAGTGATATTCGCTCAGGTGAATGTGCTCAGCAATCTCACTCAGTCGTGGCTGGCAGTTCGCATTTTGCTCCAGATAAAAAATGACTTGCTCGATACGGGCATAGTCGTCGGATTGTTGCGTGTAATTATTCATACCCTGATTATAAGCAGGTGGCCGATAGAATCCACCCGATTCTTGCGAACTTTTTTACCACTTGGGAGGTTAAACGATACCTGCAATAAACCCGGTCTAGGCTCATCGATATTGAATAATTGTGAGGTAAAATGGTTGCGATCTGAGCATCAATAAAGTTCACGGATGAGAAAGGCTTATTGGAGTTAAGCGTTGAAGAAGTATTTCTGGGATTATTTATTCTTAATTGGCATTGCTGCGATTATTGTGGCGCTTGACCAGTGGACAAAATACCTGGTTCGCACACAGATTCCACTGGGAGGCAGTTGGTCACCTTGGGCATGGC
Source organism: uncultured Anaerolineaceae bacterium (assembly GCA_964385625.1). Taxonomy (GTDB): domain Bacteria; phylum Chloroflexota; class Anaerolineae; order Anaerolineales; family UBA4823; genus FEB-25. The sequence goes on from CAYLPS010000001.1 coordinate 29,878, forward strand.
TGGCACCTTATGCCAGGATCGTGCACTGGCAAAACACCGGGGCAGCTTTCGGCATGTTCCAGGGATTTGGCTTGGTTTTCACTATCTTGGCTTTTGTGGTGGCTCTTGGCATCCTGTATTATTTTCCACGTGTGCCGCGCAATGAATGGCTGCTGAGAGTCACTATGACCATGATGTTTGGTGGGGCGGTGGGTAACCTGATCGATCGGTTGACCCTTGGGACGGTGACGGATTTCGTCTCGGTAGGTACATTTGCAGTTTTCAATGTGGCTGATGCCAGCATATCAGTGGGTACGGCGATCATGGTTTTAGCAGTCTGGCTCAGCGAGCGCAGGCAGAAAAAGCTGGCTGAGCGCAATGAAATAGCTGGGTTGGATTCATCCAAAACAGGCGATGACATGAGTGAAGTGGAACAATCCATCGATTCGAGGAAACGCCCGCTTGAATGATCAGGTCATCCAGCTGCGTTTCGAAGGAGAAGGGGTTACCCGCCTGGATAAATTCTTGGTGTCCCGCCTGCCCGCATTCTCACGGACTCGCTTACAAATGCTCATCGCAAATGGCAACATCCTGGTGGATGGTAGTGCTGCTCATAAGAGCGGCCAGCTGATAAGCCAGGTGAACCTGATTCAAATCAATCTTCCCCATCCCAAGCCAACACATCTGGTGCCTGAAGCGATCTCGCTGGATGTCATCTTTGAAAATGAGGATGTCATGGTGGTGAACAAGCCGGCAGGGATGGTGGTGCACCCGGCAGCAGGGCATTCCAGCGGCACTCTGGTGCATGCCGCACTGGCACATGCACCTGATATGGCGGGAATTGGGGGTGAGAAACGCCCTGGTGTGGTACACAGGCTGGATAAAGACACTTCAGGGTTGATCCTACTGGCAAAAAATGACCAGGCACATCGTTTTTTACAAGAGCAATTCAGGATACGCAAGACTGTTAAAATCTATCTGGCTCTCGTGGACGGCAAGCCACCCACCCCCACGGGACGGATCGAGGCAGACGTGGGGAGAGACAGCGTTCATCGCCAGCTGATGGCTGTCACCAGGGTCCGTAAAGGCCGGGAAGCGATAACCGAGTACCGCACATTGGAAGCTTTCAGGGAGCATACCTTTTTGGAAGTACATCCCCTCACCGGCCGCACTCACCAGATACGCGTGCACCTCAAGTTCCTGGGCTGCCCGGTTTCGGGGGACACCGTATATGGCCATCGGCATACAACTATAGCAATAAATCGGCAGTTCCTGCACGCTTCTAGGCTGACCATACTTTTGCCGGGTGAAACGACGCCAAGGACTTTCGAGGCCGCTCTTCCCCTGGAATTGATGCAGGTTTTACAAGAACTGCGTGCAGGATAATCCGCCAACCGGGTATATGCTGTTCCAATGAGAGGTAACAATATATATATATTACAATACGATCGGTGCACTAAAGATAGCCAAGGCAGGTAGATCAATAAGGAGATAGCATGGATTGGATTGATTTGCGATCAGATACGGTCACACGCCCCACTGAAGCCATGCTCCAGGCAATATCCAGCGCAGAAGTGGGCGACGATGTTTATGGAGAGGATCCTACCATAAATCGGCTCCAGGAAATGTCTGCCGAGAGGATGGGCAAGCAGGCCGGTTTGTTTGTACCCTCTGGCACCATGGGCAATCTGGCGGCCATCCTGGCTCACTGCGGGCGGGGTGATGAGGTGATTCTCGGTAACAAAGCGCACACTTTTCTGTATGAAGCCGGCGGGATATCTGCACTGGGTGGGGTGCATTCCTGTCAGATACCCAACCAGGAGGACGGGACGCTGAACCTGCAAGATATTCAAGCCGCTATCCGATCTAAGGACGCCCACCAACCCATCTCAAGGCTGGTTTGTCTGGAGAACACCCACAACCGCTGCGGAGGTGTGGCATTAACCGCCGGCTATACCAGGGCTGTGGGCGAGCTGGCGCACGAGAATAGTTTATCCCTGCACCTGGATGGCGCGCGCATATTCAATGCGGCTGTCAGCCTGGGAGTATCTGCCAGGGAGCTGGCTGAAGCGGCCGATTCGGTCACCTTCTGCCTGAGCAAGGGGTTATCCGCTCCGGTGGGTTCTGTGCTGTGTGGCAGCTCTGAGTTTATCGCCAAGGCGCACCGCATCCGCAAGCAGCTAGGAGGGGGCATGCGCCAGGCTGGGATCCTGGCGGCTGCTGGCATTGTGGCGCTTGAAACGATGGTAGATCGCCTGGTTGAAGACCATAAACGAGCCCGGTATCTTGCCGAAGGGTTGTCTTTCCTGCCCTGGCTGGTGATGGATAAGGGAACACCTTACACAAATATGATTTTTATGTCTCTTAGTGCAGCATTCCCGGAAGATGCTCAGGCCGTGGCTGAAATGCTCACCAGGCAGGATGTTAAAGTAGGCGTGGTAGGAAAAAGGCGCTTTCGCTTGGTATTGCATAATTGGATTGACGACCAGGCAGTTGAAAAGGCCATCCTGGCGTTCCAGGATGTGGGCATCCAGCTCAATCACGCATAATGTAAATACCTCGCATGGGTTTTTTACCCTCATGTTATAATCATTTTAGTATTCACCGGGGTGGGCGGGGCATTTTTATAGTTAGGTTTTAAGGAGAGGCAGCTTTAGCATGAGCAAGTTCTATTCGTTGGAACAAATAGATCAGATTGCTGATTTCATTCGTTCTAAATCGAGCTATCGTCCACAGGTGGGAATCATACTTGGATCAGGCCTGGGTGCCCTGGCAGCAAGCGTAGAATACCCAACCGTCATACCCGCGAATGAAATTGTGGGTTGGCCCGTTTCTACGGTTGAGGGTCACCAGGGTCACCTGGTCGTAGGTAAGCTTGAAGAAAAAGAAGTCATTGTTCTGCAAGGGCGCGTGCATTTTTACGAAGGGTACAGCATCAGCCAGGTGGCGCTTCCGGTACGCGTATTGCAACGCTTGGGCATAGAGATATTGATAGTTACTAACGCGGCGGGTGCGGTAAACCCGGATTTTCAGCCAGGTGAATTGATGCTGATTACTGACCATATAAACTTGATTGGTATGGCGGGTCTAAATCCATTGCGCGGCCCAAATCTCGATGCGATGGGCACGCGCTTCCCGGATATGAGCCAGGCATACGACCCCGCGCTGATCCAACTGGCAGGTAAGGTTGCCGCTGATGAGAGCATTACCTTGCAGGAAGGAGTTTACATTAGCCTGGCTGGCCCTTCTTTTGAAACACCCGCTGATTTACGTTTCTTGCGCATCATTGGCGCCGATGCAGTCGGCATGTCCACTGTCCCCGAAGTCATTACCGCCCGACATGGAGGCACACGAGTTTTAGGTATATCTGGCATCAGTAATAAAGCGAATCTGGATGGTGAAACCATTACAACCCATGAAGAAGTCTTGGCTGCGGGTGAGAAGATCGCACCCTTATTAACGACGCTCATCAGGGGGGTGTTGCGCCGCCTGTAAAATTCAATCCCGTGTGAGCCATTTTTCGGTTGTTAGCCGCGGAGAGAACAGATGCTGCATGGAACAGGTACTCCAGTTTTTTCGTGATTATGAGATATGGATTTATGTTTTCTTGGGGATAATAATGATATGGCAAATCCGGAAATTTGCCCTGGCTTGGGATGAGCTGCGAGGGGCATTTTTCGGAATGGAAAGGGAAGCAGCCCAGGCTAGAGTTAATTCGGCTGCAACCATGGTGGTGTTACTGATTATTATGGCAGTTGCTGAATTTACGGTTGTGACATTTGTGGTTCCCACTATTCCAGGAGCCAATCCGCTGCCAACTTCCTCATTGAATTTATTAGCTACCCCTACCACTACATTACCGCCCGCAACCCAAAATCCGAATGAAACCCCTGGAGTTACCCCAACCCCTGGGGAGGTGGCAGCAGCAGAAGGTTGTACAGTAGGCCAGGTGAACTTGGTATCGCCTGTAAATGGGGAGCACATCAGTGGCAATGTCACCATCAAAGGATCTGCCAGCCTGCCGAATTTCGGGTTTTATACATTGCAGATTGCTTACCCGGGTGATTCAGATTGGGTTCCCATTCAGGTGGGCCAGCAGGCGGTGGTTAATGATGTGCTGGGAGTGTGGAATACTTCAGCACTTACTCCAGGTGCATATATGCTCAGCCTCGAAGTGACTGATAATGTCGGAAATATACTTCCCTCGTGCGCCATCCAGGTAACCGTGGAGGCAGTTGAGTAATTACGGAAAGGTGAAATAATGCCTGAGATTGAGATTCGACCACCCACCTCTGCGGAAATCCCGGTTATGATGGGTATTGACCATGATTATATGAGTGATCATGTCTGGCAGATGGAGGTCCAACAGGAGAGTGGGCAGAAACCTTCTGATTTACGCGTGGAAATTACCTTTCGCCAGTTGAAATTGCCACGTTCTGTGCGGGTGGAATATCCGCGCTCACCTGCAGAGCTCGCAAATGATTGGAAAGACAGGTCTTGCCTGCTGGTGGCGTTATTGCAGGGAGCAGTCGTTGGTTATACCAGCATAAGCTTGAATATTGCCCCGCATACCAGTTGGATGACTGATTTGGTGATATCTCGCAAGTTTCGCAGGCAGGGAATCGGCAGCACGCTGATATTGGCTGGGCAAGATTGGGCACGCCATAAACGGTGTTCGAGGATGGTGATGGAAATCCAGCCTAAAAATTACCCCGCAATCTGCCTGGCGCAAAAACTTGGCTATGACTTGTGTGGATATAATGATCATTATTTTCCAAATCATGACATTGCATTATTTTTTTCAAAGAGCCTGAGGTGAATGAGGGCATTAATTTGTGAGAGCTAAGAGATCGAATAGCTTATAGATATAATTTATAGGAACAGGTATCGTTGTTCGGTTGGATATGATTGGTGTTTTTATCTCTAGCTTGGAATTTCTCAACCAGCTGCTTACAGCTGGAATTGCCATTACGGCATTTTCCTTATTATTATATGCATTGACATTTAACCTGCGCGATAGGGTGGCGCGCACATTTGCGTTAATCTTAATTTCCCTGGTGATCATTTTCGTGGGCGATGCCATCGGCAGCATTGTTAGCTCCCCAAATGTGCTGCAATTTTGGCTCCAGCTTGAATGGCTGGGGATTGCATTTTTACCAGCAAGTTATTTCCACTTTTCGGGTGCTTTGCTGTCTACCACCGGGGGGCAGATAAACCGCGATCAAAAGTGGTTCGTACGCCTGTTCTACTTGGTCAGCTTTGCGTTTCTGGTAACCCTGCCATTTAAGTTGTTGGTTGGGCCGCTTGTCCCCAATGCCTCCCCAGCGCCACACTTGCAGCGTACCTGGCTTACCTGGGTCTTCGCAGTCTACTTCGTTGCAGTTGTGGTTTGGTCGTGGGTCAATTTCAGGCACGGCTACCAGCGAACAGTGACCCCAACCAGCCGACGCAGGATGAGATACCTGGTCATCGGTGCGCTGGCGCCAGTGCTTGGCTCTTACCCATTCCTGTTATTCGGCTCCAGCTTTGCCACCAACCACCCCCTGATATTTTGGTTAACCGCAGTCATCACAAACCTGCTCGTGTCGGGATTAATCATCATCATGGCTTACGCAGTGGCTTTTTATGGCGTGTCTTGGCCCGACCGTGTGGTAAAGCGCCGGTTGTTCAAGTGGCTAATGCGCGGCCCGGTGACCGCTTCGACGGTGCTGGCAATCACCACCCTGGTGCGACGCGCAGGCGAATTTTATGGCTTCGAGTATACCGCTGCAGTACCTATCATGATGGTGGGTAGTCTGTTGCTCCTGGAATATATCATCACCCTTGCAGCGCCCCTGTGGGAACGCTGGTTATTCACCGGGGGCGATAAATCGAGCTTGTTGCTGGTCCAGGCGCTTAATGAGCGGCTGCTCACCACGGGTGATCTACGCCAATTCCTTGAATCTATCCTGGCCGCGGTCTGTGATCGAATCCAGGCTTCAAAGGCGTTTATCATGGCAATGGATGCAGGTGATCTTGAGATCATGGTCCATATCGGTGAAGCTCCTGCTATCGATGAAATGTCAGGTGGAATAAACCATTTGGTTGAGGAAAATGGAAATGGGAGGGGCATTTATACCTGGGAAGATTACTGGTTGGTGCCTCTTCACAGCCAGCGAATTAGAATTGGGACTTTGTTGGGAATCATGGGTGTATCCCGGAAACCCAACTTGGTGATTGGCGATGACCAAAAAGATGCAGTTTTGTTCCTTGCCGAGCGGGCGGCTACTGCTTTGGAAGATCATGTTCAGCAGCAGGAAATTTTCACCTCGATCGAGAATCTAAGCCCGCAAATTGATATGATCCAACGCTTGCGAGCGGCATCGAGATATGGCAGTACGGAAGTGTTGACCGCCCCGGAAATCCCCCTGGAATCACCCAACCTGGCTCGTTGGGTGAAGGATGCGCTTACTCATTACTGGGGCGGTCCCAGGCTCACCGAAAGTCCATTAATGAGTCTGCGGGTGGTCCAAAAAACTCTTGAAGAACACAAGGACAACCCTGCTAATGCACTGCGCGCCATCCTGCGCCAGGCGGTAGAGCAGGTGCGGCCAGAAGGAGAGCGTCGCTTTACTGGCGAATGGATCTTATATAATATTTTAGAGATGAAGTTTATGGAAGGAAAGAAAGTCCGCGAGATTGCCACGCGATTATCCATGTCGGAGGCTGACTTATATCGTAAGCAGCGCGTGGCAGTCGAAGCAGTGGCAGATGCGATTCTCGATATGGAGCATAAGGCAAGAGCAGATTCGAGACCGGGATAGTATAGCTAATTACCATTTATTCCATAGTGAGGAGGGTTGAATGGTAGCCCAACAAAATGAAAATCCGCAAGCACCTGAGATGGATGAAGCCTGGTGGTCGGCTTTGCTGTCAGATGAGGAGAAACACGAGAATAACGGGGGAAAAGATTATCTGCTGGAAGATAATTACCAGCGGGAGGTACGCAGCCCTAGGCGAGCTCAAAAACCAGGTGAGATCGACTGGCAAAGGGTGCGTAATTTATTTAATTCCGACCAGGTAGTCACGCTGGAGATCACCGGATTTAATCGCGGAGGCCTGTTGGTTGCTGGTGGTGACCTTCACGGGTTTGTGCCTATCTCACACCTGCTGGAGATAAATTGCCTGATCAATGAAAACGAGAGGGAAAAAATCCTGGCAGGGTATGTGGGCCGTTCTGTGGCGTTTAAGGTGATTGAATGTGATCCTGAGCGCGGGCGGGTGGTATTTTCTGAGAGAGCAGCATTGGCAGAATCAGGAAAACGCAATTTACTTTTCGAGCAAATTTATCCTGGCAAGTGCGTGTGGGGCATTGTAACCAACATTACCGAATTTGGAGTCTTCGTGGACCTGGGAGGGGTCGAAGGCTTAATCCATGTATCCGAGCTCTCATGGGGCCGCGTGCGCCACCCGGCCGAGGTCACCAAAGTGGGTGAAACGGTGCAGGCTTACGTCATCCAGGTGGATCAGGATCGGTCACGCATCGCTCTGTCGTTGAAGCGGTTAATACCCAATCCCTGGGAGACAGCGGAAGATCGATATCATGCCGGGCAGGTAGTAAGTGCGGTCATCACCAGCCTGGTTCCATTTGGGGCATTTGCCCGCCTTGAAGAAGGTTTGGATGGACTGATCCATTCATCCGAGTTTACGAATGCAGATACAGAGGATGAAGGGTTGTATGAAGGCCAGGTAGTGCAGGTAAGAATTTTAAACGTCAATGCTGCCCGTCAGCGGCTTGGTTTGAGCTTAAATCTGAATCATTAGTCCGATTATTGCTGATAACAACCACAAAGATTGGAGAAAAATATTCTACGATGAATAGATCGTGGTGGTGGCTGGGCGGGTTCCTCGTCGTGGGCATATTGCTTGGAACGGGGATCATATTCCTGGTCACCCGCCCGCCGAGAGGAGAGCCGGTCACCCTGCTGCCTGCCCCAACCCCCGCGCCCATCACTGTCTACGTGAGCGGTTTGGTTGCCAATGAAGGCCTGTATACCTTGCCGCGCGGCAGCCGGGTGAACGATGCCATACGGGCTGCGGGTGGGTTCACCAGCCAGGCTGATAGCGGCGGACTCAACCTGGCGAAGGTCCTTGAGGATGGCGAGCAAATTTTCGTGCCCGGCGTGGTTGCTACGCTGGTTCCTGATGCCACGAACCGTTCTTTACATTTTTCTCCTGGATTGATTGATCTAAATTCTGCCCCTTTGGAGCAGCTGGATACCTTGCCTGGCATCGGCCCGAAGACTGCTCAGAATATCATCGACTATCGGGCGGAACATGGCCCATTCACTAATGTTGAGCAGCTAATGGATGTGCCTGATATCGGGCAGGTGACTTTCGATAAGATCAAAGACCTGGTTAGTGTTGGAACGTCCCCATAACACGCTTACGGGCATTCTCGATGTGCACCAGCATCCTGTTAGTCGCTTTCGCATCATCCCCCTTCTGGAGTGCGTCGATGATCTGGCGGTGCTCGTTGAGGGAGAATGCAGCATTGTTATCACGTCTCCATGATGCCAGGTTGAAGCGCGTCGCCATCTGGTGAAGATGCAGCAAGAATTGGCATAAGTAGCGATTTCCGGTGGCTACTGCCAGGATATGGTGGAATTCGTAATCCTGGTTGGCAACAGCCGTAAAATCTTTAACCGATGCTGCAGTATCACTCCTCTCGATGGTTTCCTCGAGGTAATGGAGCTCATCCTGATTGAGGTGCTTGCAGGCGAGTGAGGCTGCTGGGCCTATCACCATGCTCATCGCCTCCATGATCTCGGTAAAATCAAAGACATTCAACGAGGTAATCACCACCCCATGGTGGGGGATAATCTGCAACAGTGATTGTTCGGCCAGGCGCTGGCAGGCTTCACGCAAGGGAGTGCGTCCCCAACCGTAGCGCTTGATAAGACTGGCTTCGCTGATTGATAAGCCCGGCTCGATCTGCAAGTTAAGGATAAGATCGCGCAGTTCGCCCTCGATCCGGTCGCTTTCCCTTACGTGAGATGCATCAGCAATAGTCATAGAATCCCTCCAGGCTAATTAAACCACAAAATATCCTTTTTCGATAAAAAATATATCAACTGTATACAATTTGGATATTTCTATTGACTCTTTCTGGCGAAGTGGGTATAGTAGTGATCGTCATATGCCAACAGGAATGATCTTCGATATTAAGCGGTACGCCATCCATGATGGGCCTGGCATCCGTACGGCAGTGTTTTTCAAGGGCTGCCCGTTAGATTGCTGGTGGTGCCACAACCCGGAAGGCAAATCCGCACAGCCACAATTGATTTTCCGAAAGAACCGCTGTATAGCCGACAAGACCTGTATCGATGCCTGCCCAAGCGGAGCCATCACCTGGGATAATGGGTCAATTACGGATTGGGAAAATTGCAACTCTTGCGGAAAATGCGCCCAGGTATGCTATGCTGGGGCGCGTGAGCTGGTCGGTTGGCGTATGACTATTGGACAATTAATGGCCGAAATTGAGCGCGATATTCCGTTTTATGATCAATCGGGAGGCGGGGTCACTTTTACCGGCGGAGAGCCGCTGAACCAGAGGAAGTTTCTGGTACAGGCTTTGATGGCCTGCAAGGAAAAGCACATCCATACCACCGTCGATACCAGCGGTTATGCATCCTGGGCCAGCTTCAAGACCCTGCAGCCCCTGGTGGATTTGTTCCTGTATGATATCAAGCTGATGGATGAACAGAAGCACATCCGGTATACCAAGGTTTCGAACAGGCTTATTCTGGCCAACCTGCAAAAGCTTTCGTCTGCCGCAGCGAACATTATCGTGCGCATCCCGCTCATCCCCCAGATTAATGATGATGCTGGCAACCTCATGCAGTGCGCTGCTTATCTGGCAAACCTGCCCCACCTGGATGGGGTAGCATTGATACCTTACCATGATATCGCGGAAGCGAAGTACCTGTCTTTGGGGATGGATTACCGGCTGCCTGATACGAAACCGCCATCGCCGCAGCAGGTGGCTGAGGCGGAAGAAATTTTAGCCAGTTATCACTTACCGGTTATCGACGACCAAGGGAGCGTTTCATGAGCATCTCAGAACGAGTGAAGAAGCTTCGTCAACAGAGCCTGGAGGCAGTGGAAACCCTCTCGCCAGAGCGCGCCGCGCTGTTGACTGAATTTTATTCAAAGGATGGCGGCTTGGTCTCAGCCCCTGTGCAGCGGGCAAAGGCCTTTGAGTACCTGCTGGAACACAAGTCAGTCACCATCCACGATGGCGAGCTGATCGTGGGCGAAAAGGGACTCGGGCCCAAACAGGCGCCGACCTTCCCTGAGCTGTGCTGCCACAGCCTCGAAGACCTGGACATTCTCAATTCACGCCAGAAGACCTCGTTCAAGGTAGCTGCTGAAACGAGGCAACTTTATGAAAACAGGATCATCCCATTCTGGAAGGGGAAGACCATCCGGGAGTTATTGTTTAGCGAAATGACCCAGGCCTGGAAAGATGCCTACCAGGCGGGTGTGTTCACCGAGTTTATGGAGCAGCGCGCCCCGGGGCATACCGTGCTGGACGACAAGATCTATCGGAAAGGCATGCTGGATTTTCAGGCAGAGATCCAGGCCAGCCTGGCCAGGCTGGATTTTTTAAAGGATCCTCAAGCCTATGAAAAACGGGAAGAATTGCGTGCCATGCACATTGCTGCTGGTGCGCTCATACGTTATGCCGAGAGGTATGCCTGCAAAGCCCAGGAATTGGCTGGCCGCGAGCAGGATGAGAACCGCAAAGCTGAGCTGCTCAAAATTGCAGAAGTGTGCAGGCATGTTCCCGCCCACGCACCGCGTGATTTTTGGGAAGCCCTGCAATATTACTGGTTCGTTCACCTGGGTGTGACCATTGAGCTGAACACCTGGGATGCCTATTCACCCGGGCATCTCGATCAACATTTGCTGCCCTTTTACCAGCAGGGGGTCAGTGATGGTAGCCTCACCTACCTTCAGGCAGAAGAGCTGCTGGAATGCCTGTGGGTCAAATTCAACAACCAACCTGCGCCTCCCAAGGTGGGCGTGACTGCCGAGGAGAGCGGCACCTACACGGATTTCGCCCAGATCAACCTGGGTGGTTTGCGCCCAGATGGGTCGGACGGGGTAAATGATGTCACTTACTTGATACTGGATGTAGTGGAGCAGATGCGCCTGGTGCAGCCATCCGCTTCCATCCAGGTGAGCAAGAAGAATCCCGACCGCTTCATACAGCGGGCTGCGCAGATCATCCGCACCGGTTTCGGACAACCGTCGGTATTCAATTCTGACCTGATCGTACAAGAATTGGTGCGCATGGGCAAGTCAGTGTTGGATGCGCGCTGCGGGGGCTCCAGCGGGTGTGTGGAGGTGGGGGCATTCGGCAAGGAAAACTATAACCTCACCGGTTATTTCAACCTGCCCAAGGTGTTTGAAATAACCTTACATAACGGAGTGGACCCTCGCACTGGCAAAAAAATCGGCTTAGAAACCGGAGACCCGCGATCCTTCACCCACCTTGATCAGTTGTTTATCGCTTATGAAAAGCAGGTTAATTACTTCGTGGATGTCAAGGTGGGCGGCAGTAACGTAATTGAGCGCCTGTATGCCCAATACATGCCCTGCCCGTTCCTTTCTGTGCTGGTGGACGATTGCATCCGCCAGGGGAAGGACTACCATAATAGCGGTGCCAGGTATAACACCAGCTACATCCAGGGCGTGGGGATGGGCAGCATTACTGACGCTCTCACCAGCCTGAGCTACCACGTGTTCGACCAGCATTCGCTGGCTATGGGGGCACTGCTCGATGCCCTGGATGCCAATTTCGAGAACAGCGAGCGACTTCGTCAGCAATTGCTCAACCGAACACCCAAATATGGAAACGATGATGATTATGCCGATGCCATTATGCGGCGTATTTTTGAGATTTTTTTCCACGCCGTGGATGGTCGCCCCAACACCAAGGGCGGTGAATACCATATTAACCTGCTGCCCACCACGGTACACATCTATTTTGGGGCGGTCACCGGCGCAACTCCCGATGGGCGCCTGGCTGGAACGCCTCTGTCGGAGGGAATATCCCCGGTACAGGGGGCAGACCATAAAGGACCGACCGCAGTGATCCGCTCAGTGGCTAAGATGGATCATGTACGCACGGGGGGTACCCTGCTGAATCAAAAATTCACCCCCCAGTTGTTGGCTTCGGATGATGGATTAAACAAGCTGGTATCGCTCATCCGCACATATTTCCTCCTGGATGGGCACCATGTCCAGTTTAACGTAGTGAATGCAGCCACCTTACGCATGGCACAGCAGCATCCCGAGCAATACCGGAGTTTAATCGTGCGTGTAGCTGGCTATAGTGACTATTTTTGCGACCTGAGCAAGACCTTGCAAGATGAGATCATCTCGCGCACCGAGCACGAGGCCTTTTAGAGCTTGGGCAGCACAATCGTTTGCTGGGCCTGGTACTTGCCCTTTTTATCGGCATAAGAACTCTCACAGGGCTCGTCGGCTTCGAAGAATAATACCTGGGCAATCCCTTCGTTGGCGTAGATTTTAGCAGGTAAGGGGGTAGTATTGGAAATCTCCAAGGTGACAAAGCCCTCCCATTCAGGCTCGAAAGGGGTTACGTTTACAATGATGCCGCAACGCGCATAAGTGGATTTCCCCAGGCAGATGGTCAGCACGTTGCGAGGGATGCGGAAATATTCGACCGTTCGGCCGAGAGCGAAAGAGTTGGGCGGGATGATGCACACCTCGCCCTGGTAATCGACCATCGAGCGCAGGTCAAAGTGCTTGGGGTCCACCAGGGCAGAATAGACGTTGGTGAAGATTTTAAACTCATCCGCCACGCGGATATCGTAGCCATAAGACGATACACCGTAGGAGATCACCCCATCACGTACCTGGCTATCAGCGAATGGCGCGATCATGCGCTGCTCGCGTGCCATTTTACGGATCCAATGATCAGGTTTTAGCCCCATGTGACCCTCCTGTTCCGAAAAAATCTCCCAAAATGTTGAAATAGCGTGATTAACAATGAAGCACTGCTTGAGTGTTCCATTGGATGTGTTCACCACCCGCTAGCATTGAAAATTATATCCAGGAAATGCGCTCGTTCCTCCGGGGTCATTAATCGCGGCTTGGCAAAATCGACAAAGCGGATGGTGATCAGCTCGGTGCTGATATAGCGCCCATCATAAAATACATGCCGGTCGATAAAAGCGTCGTCGCAGGCATTGTATGCACAATAATGGTACTGGTCGAAGAACAGGTTGCCCAGCCCATAATGGATGAAGGCACCGCCATCGAAGGAAAACCCATGCGGCTGGTGCGCCTGGCTGCCGCTGACGATGGTGGCGCCTGCTTTTGCTACCAGGCCAAAATCATTCGCCAGGATAGGTTCTGTGGTGTAGGTGTAGTATTCACGGTGTTGGAAAGTGAAAATAACCGAATATTCCTGGTCACGGAGGGTAGCAATTTCGGCGCTGATGGCATCGAAATCACATTGCGAAGCACCGGGATGATCATCCGTGGCGATGGCATCGCAAGGGATCGAATTTTTCACTTCACAGCCCACATTGCAGCCCATGAAGGCGATCTTATTGCCGTTATTTTCCATTAGAACCGGCTGGCGGGCATCTTCTGCATTGGCTCCACCCCCGTAATAGGGCCACCCAAGGTCTTTATACATCTGCAGTGTAAAGAGAGTGGCCTCTGCACCGTAATCCATAAAGTGATCGCCGGTTAGCTCCACCACGTCTGTGCCAACTACTTTGAGCAGTTCGATATAGGCCGGGCTGGAGCAGAACACCAGGTTGTCCATGGTGGGGGTGGGGTAAGGGCAATCGGGTGAGAACGCAATCTCGTTGCTGATGTGAGTGATGTCTGCCTGGGTTAATAGCGGGCCGATATCCTCGGCTGGGTAGGTGTAGCCTTTCATCTCCATGCTGAAAGCGGTGGCGCGCACCATGGCCGTCACCCCTGTCATGGCTACTGTGGTGAGATGTGAGGCATCCCGGTTGCTAACCGGCAAGGTCAAGTCACTGGTGGGGACATTCACGTCCCCAATCAAGGCGAAATGAATGTTCAATGCGTATTGAGCTGGCTCAAAATCCTTGTGAATGGGCGATTGCCCATCGACAGCCAGCACTTTCCAGCGCGGTGTCAGGCTTTCGAAGGGTACGATTGCCCAGCTGGGTTGGTCAGACCAGGCAGTTTCCAACAGCTGATCGCCCGGTAAGACCCGTATGGCAAGATCTGCCGGGGCACCCCAAGCCGCGGAAAGGACACCCAAGGTGCTGCCATCCATCAAGAGCGGGCTGCCTGCGAACGGCCCACTGGCGCCGCCAGACCAGGCTGCTTTGATATCATCGGAGCTTACCCCATCGGTGATGGTGGGAAAGGGTGCCACCAGCGCGTAGATCCATTGGATTCTGGGCGGCAGGTTTTGATTATCCGCCTCGAGTTTAAGGTTTGCATCCTGAGAGTTATTCGTTAATATGTATCCCTGGGGAAGGTTAATTTCCGAGCGCATATCTTCCGGCAGGTAGGGTGCCAGCCAAACCAGGTAGGGTGTCTGGGTGGATGTGGCAGGTGGCTGTGTTAAAGTTGGTTGTACGGCTGTTGCCCGGGCAGTAGCCGTGGTGTTTGCCGGTTGGGTGCTGTTTGCGGTTGGAGAAATTAAAGCTGAGGGTTGTAGCCCGGTAGAACATCCAGCTAATAACAAGCACGCAATGAGGAGTGCAATGATGTGCTGGCGCATTTCATCCAGCAGGCGGATGAGGCGCAGGAATTTCTCATGAAGCTGTTGCATCATGGGTTATAGGCTACGTTCATGCAGGGCAGTATGGATGCGGGCTTCGATCTCGGCCACATGCTGCTTAATGTCACTCAATTCGGCTAAAATCGGGTCAGCCAGGTTGGCCGGCAGCTGCTTGCAATTGATCCGAATATTAAATTCAGCAGCCTGGATGGCTGCAGTAGCCAGGGCTGCGCCACTGGCGCCATCACTCAAGGCTGATGTGTTGCCGTAACGGATGACCTGCTCGGCCAGCTCGAGCACTCGGGCTGATTTTTTTAATACGGCCATGGGAGACTGAGTTGCCAGCAATGTAGCCTGCTCAATGGCTTTACTGCGCACATCTTGTTGAGCTGACGTATCTTTGGGTAGCCGGTAAGCCTTCATCACGCCATCAAAGGCTGAGGCATCCAGCTGTATTAGGTTGGTGAGGTCATTCCGCAGGCTTTCTGCCTGGGTAAGGATCGCCTGCATCTGCGCTTCAACTTCGGCATATTTTTTCTTCCCCATGGTCAAGCGTGCCACCATGCAAACCAGGCTGGCTGCCGCTGCGCCAGCATACGCCCCGGCTGAGCCACCGCCAGGGGTGGGCTCTCCCGAGGCCAGGGCGTCTAAGAATTCGGTGTTGAATTCAGGGTGATCGTCGCTCGGTGTTTCTGCCGAATGAAGGGAGCTGATTAACTTCTGCTCGAGGATTTGCTCGGGAGTGAATTGATCCAGCTGTAAATACCAGGCAGCAGCGTCAGCCAGCGCCTGCTCGGGGATTAACCCCACTAGTTCGGCATGGTGGATCATCACACCATAGCGGGCCGCTTCTCGCCGGATGGTTTCCACTACCAGCGGTATCGAGGTCTTGTGAAAATTGGTCAAGTTCATCGAGATCTGCGCCAGACCTTCCACCAACATGCCCAGTGCTTTCACATATCGCAACCCTCCAGACGAGAAACGGATAGTTTTGGCGATTTTCTCGGCAGTGGCCAGATCATCGGTGGTCAGGTAAACATTATAGGCAATTAAAGGCTGGCGGGCGCCGATTACCGTGGCACCTGCTGGACCCACATGCTTGGGTCCATAATCGGGGTCGCGCTCGGGGTTTACTCCCATTTCTTTTTTTAAAGCCTCGTATTGCCCGCGGCGTATATTTTCGAGATTTGCCCGCTCAGGACGGGTCGCAGCTTCTTCGTAAAGGTATACGGGTATCTTCAGCTCCCTGCCAACCCGTTCCCCCAGGTGGCGTGCAATCTGGACACAATCTTGCATCGTCAGGCCTGATATGGGTACGAACGGCACCACATCGGTTGCACCAATGCGCGGATGCTCGCCCGTGTGCTTATCGAGGTCAATCAGCTCGGCAGCCTTGGCAATCGACCGGAAGGCAGCCTCTTCCACCGCCTTCGGCGACCCAACAAAAGTAATTACTGTGCGATTATGGTCTAAATCTGAATGGTGGTCCAGCAAAGAGACCCCGGTTATCGAATTGATGCTGCCCATGATCGCCTTAACCACATCCGGGCGTCGGGCTTCCGAGTAATTCGGGATGCATTCCAATATCGATTGAGCCATGATTTACCTCGTCAGGTGGAATAACGGTATTATACCCTCGCAACCAATTATGAGTTATTTTAGCCCGATGCTGGTTGCTTTGTGCCGATAAGTTGTTGACTTGGATTGTCGTTCACGGTAGAATGCAAAAGGAAGCTCCCATGCCCCATCACCGGTTATTAAAGTTTTCACCCCTGTTATTGGTGCTGTTCATATCACTGTCGTGCAAGCAGCCCGTCCAGCCGCTTACCATCTCCACCACCAGCTACCCCACAGCCACCTCAACGGCTACCCCTCAACCAATTTCAAACACAACCCTCACTACTTATTTACCCGTGATCAGAAACCCTGATGACATCACCATCGTCACCCCCACCCCAGATGCTGCGCGAGATTTACCAGAATTCCGCACAGAAGATGAGCAGTACACGGTTCAGGCAGGAGATTCCCTGGGCAGCATCGCAGCAAGATTTGGGATCACGGTCCAGATGATGGTCAATTCGAACGAGATCACCAACCCCGATTTGCTTGAGGTGGGCCAACAGCTGGTTGTTCCAGCCCCAATCCCGGGTGAAGTCGGCTTTGGATTTAAGATCATCCCCGATTCCGAGCTGGTATATGGCCCTTATGCCCAAGGCTTCGATGTGAAAGGGTTTGTGAGCCTTTTTGACAGTTATCTGGGAAAGTATAGCGAGGATGTGGAAGGGCAAACTTTCACCGGGCCCGAGATTGTGCAGCTGGTGTCCCAGGATTATTCGGTGAACCCGCGCATCCTGCTGGCCGTATTGGAATACCAGGGTGGTTGGGTCACTAAGGCAAATCCTGATCAAACAGCCCGAGACTTTCCCTTGGGAAACATGGATAAGTGGCGCAAGGGCCTATACTTGCAGCTATGCTGGGCAGCTGATAATCTCAACCGGGGATACTACCTTTGGAAGGTGAATGGCACAGGAGGCTGGCTTTTGAGCAATGGCGAGATCATCCCCATTGATCCCTCCATCAATGCCGGTACTGCCGCAGTTCAGCAACTATTTTCCCAGCTTTATACCCGCCCGGGATGGGATCGCGCCGTCTCCGAAATGGGTGTTTTTACTACCTTCAGTAATTTCTTCGGCCATCCCTTCGACTATGATTTCTCTCCATTAATCCCGGCAGACCTTGCACAGCCTGAGATGCAATTACCCTTCGAGCCGGGTATCGATTGGGCGTTCACCGGTGGACCCCACGGAGGTTGGGGAGATGGCTCTGCCTGGGCGGCGCTTGATTTCGCTCCTGGGCGTGAAGGGCTGGGGTGTGTTCAAAGTGATGACTGGGTGGCAGCAGTGGCAGATGGGATGATCATCCGCTCTGACTACGGCAGGGTGGTCCAGGACCTCAATGGGGATGGCAATGAAGGCACCGGGTGGACGGTTCTGTACATGCATATCGAGGAGCGCGATAGGGTCGAAGCAGGGACATATCTGAAGGCTGGAGATCGTATCGGCCATCCTTCTTGCGTGGGTGGTTACTCTACGGGCACCCACTTTCACCTGGCAAGACGGTATAATGGGGAGTGGATTTCAGCCGACCAACCGCAAACCGCACATGGCATCCCATTCAACCTGGAAGGTTGGATTTCGAGTGGTGACGGAATACAATACGACGGGTATCTGACACGTGATGGCGAAACGATCGAAGCCTGGGAAGGTTTTTTCCCTGCCAACACAATCCACAGGTAAGCATCCCAAGACTTCTCCGTTTTTACGGATTGTGATCTGCATACTGGCCACGGCCTTCGTGAGCCTGTCTTGTGCCATCTCGGTCTTGGATCAATCAGCCCCCTTGTTTTCAGTGTCCTATAGCTCTGGGTCCAGTTCTCCTTACCCCTCCATCAGCTTCCCGACCAGCCAGGCCAAGCCGGTGCAGACCGAGGAGCCCTCTCGGGTTGAAGCCCAGGGCAACCTGGTGGAGCTATCCACGCCTGAGCCAGTCTCGATCGATACAGCCCCATTGCTTTATTACACCCAGGCCGGTGACACACTCCCGGTGATTGCCACACGATTTGGTGTAGAAACAGGTGATATCAGCTCACCTAATGGCTCTGTTCTAACAACAGGTTTGTTAACGCCCAATACATTATTGGTGATCCCGCATGTGCTGGTGAATACCACCAGCGCCGTGAAAATCATCCCGGATAGTGAGCTGGTATATTCCCCCTCGGCAGTGGACTTTGATACAGAAGCTTTTGTTAACCAGGCAGGAGGATACCTGAGCCAGTACCAGGAGTGGTTGGGATCCACCGAATGGACTTCCGGAGCAGCGGTCGTCGAGCGCATTGCCACGGAAAATTCGATCAACCCGAGATTGTTGTTAGCCCTGATTGAATATGAGAGTGGCTGGGTGTATGGCCAGCCATCCAATCCCAAGCAGGAGGATTACCCGCTGGGAAAGGTGGATCTGTCATTGAAAGGGTTATACTCACAGCTCGCCTGGGTGGTAAACCAGTTATCCATTGGCTATTATGGCTGGCGCGAAGGCTGGGTGACCGAGATTCACTTTTCAGATAATATTTCAGCCAGGTTGGCACCGGATTTAAACAGCGGTACGGTCGCCTTGCAATATTACCTGGCACAGATTACAGATACACCCGGTTGGTTGGGCGCATTGGATACCAATACCGGCATTCCTGCGCTGTATGAGCGCATGTTTGGGAGCCCCTGGACCAGGGCGATGGATTATGAACCTCTTTACCCACCGAATTTAAGCCAGCCAGAGCTGATTTTGCCATTTCTCATTGGTCAGTTATG
This sequence comes from uncultured Anaerolineaceae bacterium, assembly GCA_964385625.1. GTDB lineage: Bacteria > Chloroflexota > Anaerolineae > Anaerolineales > UBA4823 > FEB-25. The sequence goes on from CAYLPS010000001.1 coordinate 49,009, forward strand.
GAGTTATACCGGTGGGCCACATGGCGCCTGGGAACGCGATGGTGCCCGGGCTGCCATTGATTTTGCCCCTGGCAGCACAGAATCAGGCTGTGTTGAATCCGAGGCTTGGGTGGTGGCTTCGGCACCCGGACTGATTGTCAGGGAAGGTAATGGTGCCGTAGTCGAAGATCTGGATGGAGACGGCAACGAGCAAACGGGTTGGAATCTTCTGTATATGCACCTCACCGGCGTGAAGGTCGGTGTGGGTGATTGGGTTGAAACCAGTGATTTATTAGGCCATCCCTCTTGTGAAGGTGGCATCGCCACCGGCACGCATGTGCATATCGCCCGAAAATACAATGGAGAATGGATTTCTGCGGATGGACCGCTGCCTTTGGTCTTGAGTGGCTGGACTGTGCACGCTGGTAACGTGCCGTACGAGGGGACGATGACGAAAGGGGATCAAACCATTAATGCCAGCATATATGGGGCGGGTGAATCACTCATCTGCCGGAGCACGGAGGATCCCTAAGTTTTAAAGCTAAACCTGAATGCAACATAAGTATATGAGGTATTATTATCGAATGGGTGTAGTGCAAAAAAGCGCCTTACTGCTGGCGATAGTTTCGCTGTCGCTCGGTGGTTGTAGCGTCACATCAGCACCTGATTCACCTTCTAATTCTTCTCAAATAACTTTTCAATCCGCCACACAGGCCATCATCAATCAACCCAGCATCACCACCACTCCGCTGCCTGCTCGTCCGGCATACGCACCCGGAGAACTGGTGGATTATACTGCCCAGAGTGGTGACACATTGCCCGCTTTAGCAGCCAGGTTTAATACCACAATAGATGAAATATTGGCTGCCAACACTTTTATTCCCCGTGATGCTTCCACCATGCCTCCGGGAATGCCGATGAAAATCCCCATCTATTACCAGCCATTTTGGGGCTCCCAATATCAAATCCTGCCAGACAGTCTGTTTGTCACTGGCCCGGCGCAGGTTGGCTTTGATACCTCTGCATTTGTTTCCCATTACACCGGTTGGCTGAATGGGTATATCGAATATGCTTTCGATGGCAACCGCACGGGAGCACAGATCATTGATTATGTGGCAATGAACTACAGCGTCAGCCCGAAGCTGCTGCTGGCCTTGCTGGAATACCAGGTCAGCGCCCTTAGCATAGCTTCTCAACCGGAAGAATCACGCCAATATCCCCTGGGCTACCATGATTGGCAGCATGAGGGGCTTTATATGCAGCTGGTTTGGGCGGCTAATTTACTGAATAATGCCTACTACAGCTATAAAAATGGGGCGCTGGTTGAATTTGACCATTTGGATGGCAGGCAGGAGCGGCCTGATCCCTGGCAAAATGCCGCCTCGGTTGCCATACAATACTACTTTTCCCGCTTGGTGGATGATGACCAGTATGCAAGGGCCGTGGCGCAGGATGGCTTTGCGCAATCCTACCGCAACCTGTTTGGCGACCCGTGGCAATCACCCGACTCACATATCCCGGGCAGCCTCGTTCAACCGGAATTTACGTTGCCATTTCTGCCGGGCTTAACCTGGGCCTATACCGGTGGGCCTCATACGGGTTTTGGGGAGGGTGAGCCCCTGGCAGCCATCGATTTTGCCCCTGGTTCGATAGCCAGCGGTTGTGTGCCTGCCGATGTCTTTGTCACGGCGGTGGCATCCGGTGTGGTGGCACGCTCCGATCTGGCGACAGTGGTGCTTGACCTGGACGGGGACGGTGATGAGCGCACAGGCTGGGTGGTTTTTTATTTTCATATTGCCACACAAGATCGCGCCCCTGTGGGCAAGGCTCTGAAAGCCGGTGATCCGCTCGGGCACCCTTCCTGTGAGGGTGGCGAAGCTACCGGCACACACGTTCATATTGCGCGCAAGTATAATGGGGAGTGGATCCCTGCGGGTGGGATAATCCCATTTACTTTGGATGGTTGGATGGCGCACCAGGGTTCCAAGGCATATGAGGGCACCCTTACTAAAGGTGGAAGGACAATCATTGCCTGTACTTGTTCGGACGCTGCCAGCCAGATCAATGCCAGTAAGTGAGTGTTGATGAAGGGCGTGGAAATTACAATTAATATCTAGATGTTATACCTGCCTGCAGGAATATCATGGCTAACGAAGCGATTTCCTCATTGAGATATATTATCGCAGGCCAACTGAGGCGTGATTTTGCGCTGCTCCCCGATGGCAGGGCATTGGTCAATGTCCCAGGCGGCAACCTGGGATATGCCGCTGCCGGCCTGGCCGTCTGGCAGCCCGCCAGTCTGGTTGGGCTTGTGGCCCGCGTGGGAGAGGACTATCCCCAGGAGTGGCTGGCGGAGTTCCATAAGCGTGGATTCGATATTCAGGGAATTCGCATCTTGCCTGAGGCTATCGACCTTCGCTCCTTCTATGCTTATTCCGATCCTTATACCCGTTGGACTGAAGATCCGGCAGCGCATTTCACCCGGTTTAAACAACCTTTTCCCAAGGCCCTGCTCAACTATTCGCCTGGTAATACAGATTATGACAGTCGCTCACGCCTGACCTCCACCTCACTGCGCCAATCAGATATTCCTGCAGATTATCTGGATGCGACGGCTGCCCACCTTTGCCCGATCGATTATCTCTCCCATACCCTGCTGCCCGCGGTGCTTCGCCAGGGAGGTTTTACCACCGTCACGCTTGATCCGGCTGTGGGGACCATGTCCCCATCATTTTGGGACGATATTCCGGCATTGGTCACCGGGTTGACAGCCTTTATGCCGAATGAAGAAGAGATGCGCACCCTTTTCCATAGCCGAAGCACCGACCTGTGGCAAATGATGGAGGCCATTGCAAATTACGGTTGCGAGATTGTGGTGGTGAAGCGCGGAGAGCAAGGTCAATGGTTATATGATCCTGCAACCCACACCCATTGGGAAATTCCAGCCTACCCATCGCGTGTTATTGACCCAACCGGGGCCGGTGATGCGTATTGCAGCGGTTTTTTGGCGGGCTATCGCCAGAGTTATGATCCGGTGCAGGCAGCCCTGCATGGCAGTGTATCCGCCTCTCTCACGATAGAAGGGAGTGGCATTTTTTATGCTTTAGATGCCTTACCCGGGTTGGCACTGGCAAGGTTAAATGCACTCAAAGATGGGGTTCGAAAGGGATGAGAATCTGATGGATCCATCGCTCAGTACGCGTCTCTTGGAAATGGCGGTACAAATCCAACAAATACCTGCGCCAACCTTCATGGAGGCACAAAGGGCAAATTTCATCAAACGGAAATTCCAGCACATTGGAATGCAAGATGTGTGGATGGATGAGACTGGGAATGTATATGGGCGCGTATCAGGACGGGGTACGCACCCCCCCATCGTGGTCTCCGCCCATTTAGACACTGTATTTTCACAGACTGCCGATCTCAACATCGTCATTGCACCAGATAAAATTATTGGTCCTGGTATTGCGGATGATTCATTGGGCCTGGCGGCGTTGTTCGGGTTATATTGGGCTTTTACCGAAAAGCAGGGCCTTCCAGGCGTGGCTGGTTCATTGGAGAGGGATCTTTGGCTGGTTGCTGATGTGGCTGAAGAAGGACTTGGAGATTTACGCGGGATGAAGGCAGTGGTCGACCACTTTGGAAGGAAAGCTTTGGCGTATATTATTCTTGAAGGGATGACTCTCGGGCAAATCTACCATCGTGGGCTGGGTGTCCGGCGCTATCGCATCAGCGTGGACACCGCTGGCGGGCATTCGTGGGTCGATTTTGGCAAACCTTCTGCCATCCATATATTGGCAGATCTGGTGGTGAAAATCAACAAGATACCTTCGTCAATAAAATCGCGCAGCAGCATCAATGTCGGCATGATCAGTGGAGGCACATCGGTGAACACCATTGCTCCCCATGCTCATTGTGAGCTTGACATTCGCTCCGAGGGTTTTCAGGCACTCGCTGCCCTGATACAACGCGTGGAGGCGCTGGTGATGGAGGCTGATCAAAAAAGTGGTGAGGCTGTGAAGGTGGTATTCGAAGTGATCGGAGACCGCCCTTATGGTGAAATATCTGCCTCGCATCCATTGGTACACCTGGCCAGAAAATGCTACTCGCGATGGGGGATTGAAACGCAATTGGGCATCGGCTCTACTGATGCCAATGTGCCTCTCAGCCGTGGCCTTCCAGCCATCTGTGTTGGATTGACTACCGGAAGAGGAGCGCACACCGCGGATGAATATATATTCACGCAACCATTGCGGGTGGGGTTTGCTGTGTTGGTTGATCTGATACAGGCGCTCGATCAAAAAGGAATTAATCTTAGCTGAAAAAGGTCATTTTTAAACCAGGCGTATGCGGACGTCCAATGCGGCAGTACCTTGTGAGTGGGTAAAAACCCTCAGGGGGTTAATTTCGATCTCTGACAACTGCGGGAAGTCAGCTGAAAGCTGGCCAAGCCGTATCAGAGCCTCGATTACTGCCCGCCTGTCTGCTGGAGGCAGGTTACGGTAGCCGCGCAAGCGGCGCCCTGCCCAGGTATTTTCCAGCATCCACTCTGCATCTTGAGTGGTCAGGGGCGCCAGGGAGAAAGCCACGTCTTTTAATCCTTCAACTTCCACACCCCCTGAACCAAACATCACCAGGGCGCCAAATTGTGCATCCTGGATGGCGCCCATGATAACCTCCTGGCCAGCAGGCAGCATGTGCTGCAGATAAGCGCCATTGATTGTTGCTTGTGGAAACGCTGTCCTGGCATTCGAGATAATGTTCGAAAACCCGGTTGTTATTGCTTCAGCATCGACCAGGTTAAGCATGACCCCTCCTACGTCGGATTTATGAATGATATCGGGAGAGGCAATTTTCATCACCAACGGGTATCCCAGTTGTTGGGCCGCATCCACCGCTTCTTCTGCCGATTTAACCAGCCGCATGGGGGTCAGTGGAAGCTGGTATGCCCTGAAGATTGTTTCGATTTCAGGTGCATCCAGGTAGCCGGGAGATTGTTTGCACCTATCCAGCAGTTTTTGCACGGCTGTTTTATCCACCTCAGTCATGACAGGCTGGGGCTCGTGTTCTTTATGAAGGTATTCAGCCTGTTGAGCAAGCACGGCAAGGGCAGAGGCAGCTCTTTCAGGAAAGCGGTATTCGGGGATGCGCGCCGCGCGGAAGTGCTCTACTGCTTCTTGGATCAAGCGCTCTCCCATCAAAGCAATGGTGACGGGTTTGTCAGCGCTCTGGATTACCGGGATCATCGACTTGGCAACCGCGCCGGTGGTATGCATGGGTGGCGGAGGTGTGACCACCAAGACGCCATGCACCCCGGGGTCTGCTAACAAAACCTGCAGGCAGCCTGCAAATTGGTCTGGTGTGGCTGAAGCTAGCATATCCACCGGGTTATTCAAGCTGGCCGCCGGCGGCAATTGTCGGGCTAGTTTTAATTTGGTTTCACCAGACAAGACAGCCAGAGACATGCCATTCATTTCTAATGCATCAGCCGCGGTAACTCCCGGCCCTCCCGCGCTGGTCAGCACGGCGATAGCCCGTCCCTTGGGCAGCGGGCACCAGGCCAGGGCGCGTGCCCAATCGAACAGCTCCTCGCTCGTATCGGCGCGGATCACCCCTGCCCTGCGGAAAGCGGCATTAAAGGCGTGCTCCTGGCCGGCAAGAGCTCCCGTGTGGGAGGCAGCAGCCCGCTGTCCGCTTGGATAGCGCCCCACTTTTAGCGCCACAATGGGTTTCTTGCGCGTAATTTCGCGGGCGGCTTGCACGAATTTCGGCCCATCACTAACCCCTTCCAGATACAGGGTCAGGACACGTGTGAAATGGTCCTCAGCCACCGGGGCAAGCACGTCGGTCTCATTAACATCTGCCTGGTTACCCAGGCTCACCAATCTTGATAGGCCGAAGCCCTGGCCTCGAGCCCAATCGATCACTGCAGCACAAATGGCGCCCGAGTGAGAGATAAAAGCCACATCGCCGGGTGGCGGGCCTGGAGGCGGAAGGAAAGTTGCATCTAGAGGCAGGTGTGTATCGAGCAGACCGATACAATTCGGACCGATCATGCGGATATTATGTTGCCTGGCAATTTTCAGCAGCGCTTCTTCCAATCTGGCACCCAGCTCGCCGGTCTCACGAAAGCCGCCGGACGAAACGATCACCGCCTGGATACCCCGTTGGGCACATTCCTTCACCACCTTCGCTACCCCTTCGGCAGGGATCAGTATTACGGCCATATCCACCGGATCTGGCAGCTCCAGCACCGATGGGTACATCAGCCGTCCTAGCAAGCTGCCGCCCTTCGGGTTGACAAAGTGAATCACCCCCTGGTAATTGCATTGCACCAGGTTGCGCGCCAGGCCGTACCCCAGCTTATTTGGGTCGGTGGAGGCGCCTACAACCGCGATGCCGCGGGGGCAGAAGAATGGATCGATGGAATGATTCGTTATAGACATAATGAGTTTTGTTTACTGGTTACTCCTGGAATATACGGCTATTAGATTTTACTGAAGGAGCCAGTTCCTTTGGCTGCCAGTGATTGATTATCGGTGATGAATGTTGAGAGTGATTTATCACATTACGTGTCCACGGAATTTTGTGCAGGGATGATTATTCGCGGTTGCTCTTAAGATGATCTCCAACACGGATAATTTTACCTGTTAATATTTAGAATGTTGCAATTATTGATAAATAGATAATGACAAGCAAATTGATAAACACCTAAGATGCATCATATTAATGCCCTGGCCATCATGATTACAATGGATAAAAATAATCGAGTATACTTGATAGACTTTTAGTGATGTAGCTATTTTGCGATAGATAAGCTTGCAACGATATAAATCAGGATGCATCTAAAACAATGAACGGTGATGAAAACAAGGTTGAAGCCGAAGGATTTTCGTTAGAAGCATTACAGGCAGGTGATCCGGTAGAATTTGCTCATTTGGTGGATGCCTACTCAAGCAAAATTTATCACCTTGCCGTTAAGATGCTCAACCATCAACAGGATGCTGAAGATGTATTGCAGGAGACCTTTCTAAAAGCATATCGCGGTTTGAAATCGTTCGATGGCCGTTCAAAGATCTCGACCTGGCTGTTCAGGATTGCCACCAATGAAGCCTTGATGGTGATCCGTAGAAAACACCCAGAGACAGTATCGATCGATGAGCCTGTTGAGACAGAAGAAGGAGAGCAGGATCCCGTACAAATCGTGGATTGGTGTTGTTTACCAGAAGAGGAATTACTGTCGGAAGAATCCAAAGAAAAGCTGGATGCTGCAGTTCAAAAGCTCCCTGAGAGGCTGCGCCTGGTGTTTATCCTAAGGGATGTCAATGATCTATCAACCCATGAAACCGCCGATATTCTCGGATTGACTGATACAGCGGTAAAAACCAGGTTATCACGCGCACGCTTACGGTTACGAGAAGAATTATCCACTTACTTTGGTGAACGAAAGTATGAACTTGAGAAGGGTCAGTTTACCGAGCCATCGGATACCACTCAAAAAAGTCTTGAGAGCCGGGTGTTAAAACCCGGAAAAGAGAGTAAATGATGATGGAAAGCCAGAAAAAACACGATCATTCGCAATGCCGTAAGCTACTCGGTTCACTTTCCGCATATGTGGACGGTGAGCTCGATAGAAGATTATGCATTGAGCTGGAAAAGCACATGGAAACCTGCGAGGATTGCCGGATTGTCGTGGACACTCTGCGCAAGACCGTATACCTCTATCACGCTACTTCTCAAACCGAAACGATACCCCCTGATATCCGCACACGTTTATATAAAAGTCTCAATATCGAGGATTTTTTAGAAAAATGATCTTACCAGTGGTTTGGGGGTGAGAGTTATTTTAATCGTCGGTTGTCGCCTTCGCGCACTGTAATCCCCTGAGCATCCAAATATTCCAATAAGGCAAGAACATAGCGGCGGCTGGTGTTGAAGTGATCGCGCACCTCCGCAGCAGTAATTGTATTTTTTTGTCTCAATAAATCACCGATCTCAGCAACCATTTGGTCGTAATCTTGTTTTCGAAAGACCACATCAGGGGGGATGGGCACCAGCAATCCGGTTTCGATCAGCGCGTTGTAAAGCTCTTCACCCACCTCGGATATGCATTCTTTGGCGGTGGGAGGCGAGAATGGCGAGCTTTTAAAACGCGCCAGCAGGTTATCAATGGTCCGCTGTTGCTGGACGTTGAATTGTATTGCATATCCCGGTCGCCTGACATGGGTGCCGGTGTCTTCCAGCGCGCCCTGCTGAGTGATACGGCGTAAAAGTGCAGGGAAAAGGCGGGTGGATAATTTCAGGCGTGATTTTAGCTCCTCGCGCGGTATCCCGCGCCGCAGGGGATGATGCTGATGATACTCGTTTACTTCATGCACCATCTGCTGCTTCAGTTGCTCCCAATATACCCTGGTGGTGATCAATCCCTGGGGAGAAAGCGAGCTGATTTCTCCATTCTCCAGGGAAATGATTTCCCCTCTGGTCAGCATGTCCTGCAAGGTATGCTCAGCAACCGCCCGATCCAGGTTTGCGCGTTGGATTACCTCTTGGGCTGAGGCAATTCCCAATACGAACATTGATTGGGTCAGGATTTCTTCGGGTGTGCCACGCGCCAGTACTTCCAGACGGTTGACCTCTTGGGCTAAAAACCGTTTATGCCGCCCTTTAGGCTGGGCATCGATCACCATCCCGCCTCCAAGGGTCTCTCCAGGAGATGGCCTTCTCAGGATGTACCTGTCTCCCCGGATGGCTACGGTGGGTTCATCCAGCTCCAGTTGCAGCCAGCCTTCTTCTCCTGGTAGCAACTCGTCACTTCCTAGTAAGCGCACTCTGGATTGAATTTCAGACGCGCCAATGAAAAATTTAACCAGCGTATCGTGTTTCAATGGCTGGGAAATATCTGCCAACAGGCGAAAGCGTACATCAATACGGCGGGTAGGTTGGTAACTATTTGGATAGGCAAGGACATCGCCCCGTTTTACCTGCTCAACATTCACCCCGGTAATATTTACTGCAGTCCGACTCCCTGGGACGGCAGTTTCCACTTTCCGTTTATGGGTCTGCAGGCCGCGGATGCGCGTGTAGTGCCCGGCAGGCAATATCTCTAGATCATCGCCAATGTGCAGGCTTCCATCGCTGAGGGTGCCGGTGACGACTGTGCCAAAGCCAGGCATGCTAAAGGAGCGGTCAACAGGCAGGCGCGGCCGTCCTAGGTCGGGATGTTGAGGGCGATCAGCCAGGCATTCATCCAGGCGATCTAATAGCTCAGCAATCCCCTGGTTGCTACGGGCAGATACACGCACGATAGGGGCATTTTCCAACACTGTATTCCTGAGTGCGCCGTGTATCTCGTCTTCAACCAGGTCCAGCCAGTCAGGATCATCTACCAGGTCGATCTTATTGAGCGCAATCACCCCTCCCTGCACTTGCAATAAATCGACGATCGCCAGGTGCTCCTTCGTTTGCGGCATAATGCCTTCATCTGCAGCGATGACAAACAACACCGCATCAATCCCGCCTATCCCAGCCAGCATATTTTCGATGAAATCACGGTGACCAGGAACATCGACGATGCCAATCTCCTCTCCTGATGGCAGGGTTAACCAGGCAAAGCCCAGGTCGATGGTCATTTCCCGCTCGCGCTCCTCCTTGAGCCGGTCGGGATTGGTGCCGGTTAATGCAAGGACGAGTGAGGATTTTCCATGGTCAACATGGCCGGCTGTACCAATAACGTGCATGGTTTTTAATGAGAGCTCCCCATCGTCCGTTCGTAAGCCGTGACCCATTCATGCGCCAGTGCCAGCAGCGATTGCAAGCGTTTTTCAACCAGCTCGCTGGCCTGTTGTTGAAGGTCTTTCACTTCTTGCAGCTCATCTTCGAATAAAGTAATCTGGTCGGTAAGTTTGGAAAATTGACGCCCGGCTTCATTGCGCTGCTCTTCCTGGGTCAGGGTGTAATTGGTCCATCGTTTTTGATCATCAGCCTTATAAGCCACCCAGTCTTGCCTGAAACGGTCTTCCGACAGGCGTTGTATTTCGGTGATCTCGCTGATGCGCCTTTCCACGCGTTGGATTAATTCCTCCAGGTTTCCCTGGATGCGCTTCACCTCTCTATGGGTGGCATCCAGGTTGACCAATTGCCCTTCAATATCCACAGCCTGGTTTTCGATGGTATCGAAGCGTGTTTGCCATTCTTTCCAGGTGCGATCACGTTCAACATCTGTGACGGCTTGTTTATTTAAAAAATTAGATATTGCATCACGTCGCTCGTCTTCGACGGTCACCAATTCATTTAACCGCGTATCTATCTTCCGCAGGTTCGCATTCATCAAGTCATTCTGCCCTCTCTGCTCATCCATGCGTTTCCGTAATGCATTCACCTCCCCCTGCAGGTCAACAATCCGTTTCGCATCCTGTTTACGGCCATCCTCCAGCAGGCGGATGGTGCGAATATATTCCTCTTCTTCAATGCGCACCGCCTCGATTTTCCCGCGCAGCTCATCTAAGGCGCGCCGTGTGGCAATCTCTCCATCAACATGTGCCTGGATATTCTTGTCCAGTTTTGGGATCACCTCAAGTTGCTTTTGAATTTCAGCAAAGGTGCCATCGAATGATTTGATTTGCACGCGCTGCACTTTTTCGGATTCATCAATGCGCAGCTTGACCGTCTTGTCCAGCGCATCGACGGCTTGTTTGCTTTCCAGGCGGGCCTTCACCAACGCCTGGTCATATTGGTCCATCCGTGTGATGATGGCTGAAAGCCGGGTGAGCTCGCTGCTCAGGCCTTTACTTTGTTGCTGAGAGGCAGCCAGATTACCTTCTAAAGTTACCAGCTTGCTTTCTAGCAGAGCGATCGCATCTTTCTCTTTTCGGCGATCCTCTTCCACCCATTGAATCCGTTTTTGGATTTGGTCAATATCCATGTCGGCTCCTGATCCTTTGTTTATCGAATGTATTTCGACGATGAAGGGTGAAGTTACAGCCTGATTATAGCATGAGGTGAATTCATGGCATTTATCTGGCGATATTGGGAAAAATCTGGGAAATTTGTGCCAAAGTGGGTGAAAACCAATTCGGGAGTAGGCCGGCAAGCACAATCAGCACCATCCCGATGATGAGGAAAAGTGCCACACTCGTTCTTTCTTGGATGCTCCAGTTTTGATCTTGATCGACCATCAACAAGGCTCTCAAGGTGCGTATCCCGCTGATGAACAGGCCGACGCTACCCAGCATGGTGATGATGGCCAGCAGCAGTGATTGGCTCGTCAGGTCGCTCCAAAGTGCTAAGCGTGATGGAAAGCCTGCCAGCAGGGGTAGACCGGCCACCGAGAAATTTGCTACCAGCAGGCCGGTGGAAACAATGGGCATTTGCCTGGCTGCACCCTGGATCGCAGAAAATCGAAGCTGGTCGGTGCCAGTATTGGACTTCGTCCTGATTATTGTGGATAGGGCCAGTGCCCATACCCCAATCGCCAGTCCACGCGGTAAAAGCAATGTGAAAAATAGCTGTGCGCCATTGCTAACCGTCATCGATAACAGCGAAAATCCAATTTCCACCATGCAGGCATAACCGAGGATACGCCCCAGGTGATGTTGGAAGGCAGACCAGATTCCCCCAATGAGAACCATCATCACACCCCCAAGCTGCACCATGTTGATCACCGGCACAGACATGCGCAGCCAGAGGTAACGATCCATGAACCCAAGCCCTAATAGCGAGACCATCCAGGGAAGGATGACCAGGACAAAGCCCACCGCGTAGGGGTGCGATTCTTCAGCTAGCATGGGAATCCAGGTATGGAACGGGAAAATTGCCAGAAGAAAAAGAAATCCAAAACCCAAGGTAAGGGAAGCCCGGGTCATTAGTAATAATTCTTCAGGGCTGGCCTGAACACCAGCAAGCAGCCAGCCTGAGAAAAGGATGAACGGAAAGCCAAAAGACTGGAAGATGATAAACCGCAGCACACCTTTACCGATAGGATGGCCGGGCTGCGCCAGGATGGGGACACAAACCAGGACGGCCAATTCAATTAACAACGCCGCGTATAGGAAAGGCTCCACTGCAATGGCAGCAATTAACAGCGCACCCACCACCATCCCCAAAGGCACATACATTCTTCCGGAATCTGCCACGTATACCAACGCAAACCAGAAGGCCATCAGCATGAAAATTGCGACTAATAATGGTTGTTGGGAAGGAGTAAGTGTAAATTGCCTCCCCAGGATTACCAGGCTCTCGTGGATCGTCATGGACCAAGGCCCGATTTTGATCAGCTCGTCGATGTGTATTTTCCAGGCTGCTCCTGCCAGTAATAGCATTATTACGGTACCGCATGCCACTGTGGTGCGGTACCAGCGCCGGAAGAAATACAGGATGATCCCACTGATCCCGGGAACGATGATCCAGATCAATGCTGAGCTCATTAAGTGCTCTCCATGCTGGGGGCTACCAGTATGTAAGCGCCTACTAATGCCAGCCCCAGGGTTATGCCGGCAAGTAGCCCGGTTACCAGCGTCGACATTTCCAAAGCTGCATACAGGATCTCGAATCCTGACAGAGAAGTGAGCAATCCAGTGAAAATTCTTAGAGGGTGAGTGGTGAGGCTCAATTGAAGTAATCCGAAGCTGATCAGGACGAAACTACCCCATCTGGTGGGTAAATTAATCATCGAAAGCCAGGTCTCAGAATGCAGGACCAGCGAGGTGACCGTCAGGGCGACGATAAGGGCTGCCAACAAACGGAATAGTGGGCCAAACCTTGCTGGTTGATCCAGCTCATGCCAGCTGCTTGATGATGTGGCCATAGCAATCCCCAGGATCGCCCCTGCCATCCACCCCGCCACCATCTTTGCTACAGCCATTTCCACCGGCCAGGAAGGAAACACCAGAAAGAACACCCCAATGTATTGCACTGCCAGGGCGCTTACACAATACCGCCAATCGCGGACCAATAAAATGAGCATTGAAGTCAGGCTTACCAAAATTACTGCACCAATTAGCACCGGCTCGGAGGTCATTCGCCTACCCTTATCTCTGCAGAAATACCAGGATCAAGGCGAATAAGACAATCGCCCATAGAATGCCTCCATCGCCTTCTAGAATGGTTGAGAAAAGGGTGAATATCCTGGAAACCAGTTGGAATAGTTTCCCCAACAAACCATAGAACCATTCCAATGAAAATAGGCGGTCCAGAAAGCCCGGATTTAGTGGAAGGCGGATACCTGATATCGGTTGGAGGTAGCGCCAGAAAAAGAAAAGTGAAAATCCAGCAATAATCAAGGTGAGTGGGCCGATGATCCAGCTTGCTAATGCCAAATTGTTGAGATCTGGCACTAGCAGGTAGCCAAACGCTAAATGCGTGATCACAATCAAGATCAGCCCGAGTGGGTAAAGGAACCAGGCCCATCTTTCTACCTGTATCGGTTGTTCCGGCACAGCTGGGTAAATTTCCCGCAGGCTATGCCGTACAAAACCTGCCAGCAGGAATGCCTGGGTGAACAGAAATAGCAGCGAAAAAAAGGAAAATAATGTCAGGCTCACGCCTGCCATTGCTGAGAATCGATATAGAGACGCGCCCTGCCAGGTGGGGCTGAAAGGAAGTGTAGATAGGCTGGCCGCCTGCAAAACGACCAGGGGGAGAAGGTTGCGATGGCGTATAGACATGGAAAAAATGAAGCCGCCTGATAGCAGGCTGGCAATGCTCCATGCCAGGCAGGCAGATGGCAGGTTCAATATCGCAGCAGCAAGGATCAGGGATGCTGATCCGAGCAACCAGTAAGCCCTGCCTTCAAGGTCATCCCTGGCAGTCAGCCATTTCACCCCTGAAAAAATACCACCCAGGGCGATTAACCCCAGGAGATACGGCGTGATTGCTCCACTGACGCTATTATTCGACAGCCTCGCCAGAAGAATATAGCTGGATGCAGCGGGAATCAACCTCAACGCCGATCCAAGATGGCGGTTCATAACCAACCCTCGAGCGAACGGCTGAAACGGCAACACACCCAGGCGTATGCCAACTGCAATCAGCAGGATAATATTTACCCCTGGTGAAATTGCATCGAAATTCAGCCCATCACCTTGTGACCATAATACAAGCGTTGCGAATAATAATATAACCAAACCCGCCAGCCTGGCAGAGAATATCAGCACTGCCCGCTCAAGCATTTTGGCATGCTGCGCTTGGCTGAGTAATATAAATAGCTCGATGATATCCAAGACTGCCCAGGCGAGCAACACAGTGAGCAGGTTCCCTGCTGACACGGCCACCATGCTGATGCTAGATAGGAGCAATATTGCCGCCCATAATTGCCAGTTGGCGACCGAGCCAGGCGTAACGGTTGTTTTCATCATGCTGGCAGGCGCACTATCCAGGTTTCCCTGGCTCTCCCCACTTAGCGCGGCGGTTGCCGGTGTATTTTGGAACCTGGCTGCAGAAGATTGGCCAAGCTGGGCGATAGATGAAATTACAATACAGAGTGACAACGAAACCAACGCTAATGCTAGGTACCACGAAGTTTGGTCGATCAATAGCGAGGGGGAGGTTGAGAATAATATTTCAGGTTGCCAGTTCAGTAAGGCAATATTCGCGGGTATATCCGTGCGAGCGAGGATAACCATCACCAGCCCGCCAATCGTTGCCAGCACGGCTAAAAATCCCTGGATGCTGAATTGCGGCCGGGCTAGGCGAAAGATCAGCATGACAATTGGAATAAAAATGAATAAAAAGATAGTCAGGAGTATGAGCATGCCGGATTGGGATATTTATAACATAGTGCCTGGTTTTCGATGCAGGAAACGCCCCATGCCAGCCCTACCCAGCCATTGATCACCATCTACGATCAAAGTTCCCCGTAAAAACACCTTTTCCGGATACCCGACCAGCTCCCAATTCTCGAAAAGATTATAGTCTGTGCGGTGCTGCGCATATGCCACGCCATAGCGTAAGCGACGCTCAGGATCCCAGATGACGATATCGGCATCCGAGCCGGGCAGTAATGCGCCCTTTTGGGGGTATATACCGAATATTTTTGCTACATTGGTGCTGGTGAGAGCCACGAACTGGTTGGGTGATAGCTTGCCTGACCGCACACCATAGGTCCAAATGATTGGAAGGCGATCACCCACCCCGGGCAGTCCATTGGGGATTTTGGTAAAATCATCCTTCCCAAGCTCCTTGCCGGGTATGGCCACCGGTTGACCCTCATACATGATCGGCTTTGTTCCATCGTAAAAGAATGCACAATGGTCGGTGCCAATGGTCTGTAATGTGCCATCCGCTAAACCTTGCCAAAGGCGTTGGTTATCCACTGGTGAGCGTAACGGCGGTGAGCAAACCCACTTGGCGCCATCCGGATAGCGAAGCTGCTCGATGGAGAAAAACAGGTATTGCGGGCAGGTTTCTCCCATCATGTTCACGCCACGCTCCCGCGCATAATGCAGCTGGTCCACCTCTCCGGTGGTGTTCATATGCACCAGGTATAACCTTGCACCGGCTTGTGCGGCTAATGCTGCGGCGCGCAATGCGGCTTCAACAGCCCCCCAGGCAGGGCGGGTGAGGGCGTGCCATTCAGGGGTCGTGTGGCCTTCCGCCAAAGCTTCGGCCACCAGGAGATCGATCACATCACCGTTTTCTGCATGGAGCATGGTGAGCAGGTCGTGTTTTCTTGCCTGGCGCAATATCTGGAAAATCTCTCCATCCGAAAGTCGCAGGCGGTTATTATACGCGGTAAACACCTTCATGGTTGTTACACCCAGCTTGGGTAGCTCGGCAATTTCGCCTGCCACATGCTCGTTGAAGTGGGTGATGTTCATGTGAAAGCCAAAATCAATAGCTGCCAGGGCGTCGGCACGTGCGTGCCAGGCTTCCACGCAAGCGGACAATGAATCAAGATCCTGGGAGATGAAATCAAGGGCTGTGGTGGTGCCTCCAAAGGCAGCTGCTTTATGACCCGTGTAGTGGTCATCCGATGTGATAGTGCCAGACATCGGCAGGTTGAAGTGCGTATGCGGGTCGATCCCCCCCGGCATTACCAGCTTGCCACTTGCATCGACAACATCGGCCCCTGCGGATGGCAGGTTATTCCCGATGGCAGTGATGGTCTCGCCATCGACCAGAATATCAGCCTGGAAGGTTTCGGAGGCGGTAATAATCATCCCGGATTTAATGAGTAAAGTCATGGCTTGGCTCCAATTTATTGCTTTATGGATTGAAATAAATCAACACTGGTGCTATCTACATTTGTTTTTAGCAGTTGTATGGTTTTATTCAAAATTGGATGGACCAGGTCGGGCGCAATTTCTGCCAGCGGCACCAGTATAAAAGCGCGTTCGGCGATGCGTGGGTGAGGGATGGTGAGCTGAGGCGTATTCATGACGAACTTGTCGTAGAACAGGATATCTAGGTCGATCGACCGCGGGCCAAACCGGAAGCTTTCCTGGCGTCCCAAGGATGTTTCTAAGGATTTTACGAAGGCAAGCAAGCTGGTGGGCTCCAGGTCGGTTTCTGCTTTGATGACCTGGTTTAAGAATGTTGGCTGGTCGGTGTAGCCCCAGGGTTCTGTCTCGTAAATGGAGGATTGCTGGCTGACCTTTACTTTGGGCGGCAGCAGGGATATGGCCTTGCGTAAATTATTCAGGCGATCCCCCAGGTTGCTGCCTAATGATAGGTAAATTTGGTGGGTCATAATCAGTGAATCCATTAAACCTTAAACTATACCCGTTCAATCACGGTAGCTGTTGCCATGCCGTGGCCGATGCACATCACCTGCAAGCCGTAAGTACCTTTGATGCGCTGTAATTCGTGGACAAGCTTGGTCATCAGAATGCCGCCCGTGGCGCCCAGCGGGTGTCCGAGCGCGATGGCTCCACCATTGGGGTTCACCTTCTCGAAATCCGGATGATACTCCTGTGCCCAGGCCAGGATAACCGAGGCAAATGCTTCGTTAATCTCGATGACATCCATCTGGTCCAGATTCAATCCAGCGCGTTTCAGCACCTGCCTGGTGGCGGGTATGGGCGCCTCCAGCATGAGCACCGGGTCTGACCCGATTACAAATCGGCTGACGATGCGTGCCATTGGATTGAGATTGAGTGCTCCAACTGCTTTTGCTGAGGCGATCACCAGTGCGGCACACCCATCGCTTATCTGGCTGGAATTTCCAGCCGTAATGACCCCACCTGGCTTGAAAACCGGTGGCAGGGCGGCCATTTTTTCGCGGTTTGGGGGCATGCGCACACCCTCATCGATCTTAACCACCCGGCCATCAGCCAGGGTGATGGGCAGGATCTGGCCATCAAAATGACCATTCTGGATGGCATGCATGGCCCGCATGTGAGATTGGTAGGCATAGTCATCCAGTTCCTCCCGCGAGAGGTGGTATTTTTCTGCCATCAGCTCTGCGCTGATGCCCTGGTGGACCAGCTTATAGGGCATCCCTTTGGGCCACTCCTTGGGGTAGTCGGCGCCTAGGGGCTGGTGCGACATCATCTCGGTGCCGCCAGCGATGATCAGGTCCATATCTCCTACCAGGATGGCCTGGGCAGCAAAATGGACTGCCTGCTGGCTGGAACCGCACATGCGGTTTAGCGTGACTGCCGGCACCTGCGGTGGAAACCCGGCGCGCAGGCTCGCCAGGCGGGCTAAATTGCCCCCCTGATCACCAATGGGAGTTACGCAGCCCCATATCATATCCTCTACCTGGTGAGGTTGAATGCCTGCACGCCTGGCGGCTTCCTGCATGAGCAAAGCAGTCAGGTCTACGGGAGAGATAGAAACCAGCGCACCTGTGGGCTTACCTAGCCCTACAGGTGCACGTACCGCAGAGATAATGAAGGCTTCTGTCATTACGATACCTCCTCGCGTACCATCTATAGCATACCATAATTATTACATGAGAAGAAACTCATAGCATTGGATTTTCCTTTGCCAAGAGGGCTTCAAACGGCTAAAATAATAGGGTTTAGGTATTGCGATCGAAGGAGCTCGTATGGTTCAGGCAACTTTTCATTTTCCACGTGGTTTCCTTTGGGGAACGGCCACCGCAGCATACCAGGTGGAAGGGAATAACCCCTACAGTAACTGGTATGCTTGGGAGCAGCAACCAGGGCGCATTGCCCATGGTCATAAATCAGGTAATGCCTGTGATTGGTGGAATGGGCGCTGGCGTGAGGATTTTCAGCGCGCCGCTGATGGCGCACAGAACGCCCATCGCATGTCGATTGAGTGGAGCCGCATCCAGCCGGCTCCTGATCGATGGGATGAGCAAGCCCTGGATCGCTACGTGGAGATGGTGCGCAAGCTTTTAGAGCTCAACATCACCCCGCTGATCACCCTGCACCATTACTCCGATCCCCAGTGGTTTGCTGACCGGGGAGGCTGGGAGAATGAAGATTCAACCGGGTTGTTTGAGAAATATGTCCGCAAGGTGGTGCAAGCCTTAAAGGATTACGTGCGCCTGTGGTGCACATTCAACGAGCCTAACGGTTACGTGACCCAGGGTTTTCTTATTGGTGTGTTCCCGCCTGGTAAAAAGGATTTTACCCTCGGCTTCAGGGTCATGGTCAACCTGGTTCAGGCGCACGCGGCAGCCTACCATGCCATTCACCAGCTCCAGCCCGAAGCCCGCGTGGGTATGGCGAATTACTACCGTGGATTGCAGCCGGCCAAACGCTGGTCACCCCTTGATCGGATGGCTACTAATTTGCTGTTTACATTGAATGATGTTTTTCCCCGCGCGGCAACTGACGGGACGGTGAAATTTCTCGGGAAACGTAAAGTGGTGCCCCAGGCGAAGGCTACCCACGACTTCCTGGGGATCGACTACTATACCCGTGATTATGTCAGCTTCGATCCCTCGGTCCCGGGCGAGTTATTCAGCAGGCGCGAGTTTAAGCACGGCGCAGAGCTGAGCACCACCAAATTCCTGGCCAATGAGCCATCGGGAATGTTCGAAGCCCTTCGCTGGGGGCGCAAGTTCGACCTACCCATCATCGTCACCGAGAATGGCTTTGACGATGCAGACGACCACATCCGCCCGCGTTACATGGTGGAGCATATCCACCAGATGTGGCGGGCGGTGAATTTCAACTGGCCGGTTAAGGGCTACTTCCATTGGACGCTGGTGGATAACTTCGAGTGGGAGCGCGGCTGGACCCAGCGCTTTGGTCTGTGGGAGCTGGACATAGACACCCAGGCACGTCACAAGCGCCCGAGCGCAGACCTATACGCCGCGATCTGCAAAGAGAACGGCCTGTCGGATGAGATGGTCAGGCGCTATGCACCGGCAGCAATGCCCGGATTATTCCCTGAATAGGATATAGGTAGTAGAAGAGTATATGATCAATATCGATAGTTTAAATACGATCGTGTGCCGGCCGGCGCTGGCAAAAGATAAGGCCGAGGTCATGGAAATCAGCTCGCACATCTGGGAAGGCGGTGATTACCTTCCTCATGTGTGGGATGAATGGCTGGCAGACCCGCAAGGTTTGCTGGGTGTTGCCGAGCTTGGAGGCAGGGTGGTGGGGGTGTTCAAGCTCACGATGTTCCAGGCGGCTGAGTGGTACATGGAGGGTTTGCGCGTGCACCCCCATTACCGCGATCGGGGTGTCGCCTCTCACATCCACCACTATGTCTTGGAAACCTGGCGCCGTATGGGAGGCGGGGTCATCCGCCTGGTCACCGCCTCCTATAATGTCAAGGTGCACCACATGTGCGAGCAATCCGGGTTCAAGCGCATTAAGGAATTCATCTCTTACGGGGCTCAAGCGCTGGAAGGATCAGCCAGCAACCTTATCCCCTCAGAAATGGGTGATGCTCAGCGCGCCATGGATTTTGTGCTGCACAGCCCCACGCATGCTTTATCGGGGGGATTAATTAACTTGGGCTGGGTGTATGCTGACCCGCAGTTAAAGCACATTCAAGTAGCCATCCAGGAGAAACATGCCTGGTGGTGGAGAGGGGACGTGGGCTTCATCTCCATATGGGAGGATGAGGATGATGGAGAACTTCACCCGGGGATCCAGCTGGTGGCCTGCCCGGTGGAAAGCCTGGAGGAGCTATTGGTAGATTACCGCCGAATGATGAATGAATTGGGATATAAGACCGCAGGATGGGTCGCTCCCAACGAGCCGGAGGTGATCTCAGCCCTGGGTAAAGCCGGTTTCCAGCGGAATTGGGACATTTCTCTGTACGTATTCGAGCTTAAAGCGTAGCTCATCTGCAAGCCAGACTTCGCAAAAATCGGGCAGATTGTCGTTATGGTATAATGCGTCTCGCTGTCGCAAGACAACTTAATATTTTATTCGGAGAGGTCGCGTAGTCTGGCCTAGCGCGCACGCCTGGAGAGCGTGTTACCAGTAATGGTACGTGGGTTCGAATCCCACCCTCTCCGCCAGTGAAATGACACCTGTTCCATAATCTGGACAGGTTTTTTGATTACCAGCTCAATAAGTTGTGATAAACTAGCAATTGCAGCCTGTTCGCTGGTCGGCTGGGTATGGCTCCATGAAAAAACAATTAGCCTTACGCACAATACTCATATTGGCTGGGGTGATTATCGCTGGAAGCGGGTTCCGCCCGGTCATGGCGCACCCTCCAGCATATGATGGCGCGGCTGTCTGGTCTGCCTCGGGCCAGCAAGACCTCCAGACGCCTGCTCCCTCTGAAGTATCACCCGCAGCCCTGGTTGAAACTCCCGAAGCGCGCCAGCTTCCGCCGGTGGGCAGCAATGCCGGCTTGCTGGTTGGAGCCAGCCTGATCGTGCTGATCATCATTGGGGGGGTATTGGGCACCCGGCGCAGGGCAAATCATTGACAGGGTAAAATTCATGAGGTATGCTTGCAGCGCTCCGGGTGGGTCCGGCGCGGCGGAACCCTTCGAAACCTGTCAGGTCTGAGAAGAAGCAGCAGTAAGGAGGATATTCCGGGTGCCGCCGGGAAGCTTGCCCGGAGTGTTGGTTAAAATAAACAAGCGGTGGAAGCCCACCGCTTGTCGTCTTATATGCGCAATAAGAAATCATTTTGACAGCTCAATCGAGGTTGGTTCTTGATATCCCTCGTCTGGCACGTAATCAACGAAGGTGTCTGCAGTGCCGCCAAGCTCAACATTCCAACCCACTACCTGTCCCCGGTAGGTGTTATAGCCAGTCCCATTCATGACTATCGTTGATCTTGGAGCAAGAATTAAGCCCGCATAAAAAGATTCTGATGTTCCATTTAATTTCAATGAGATCGTATTATTAATCGGCAAGTAGATTAATAGTCCTGCTATAGCCGGATATGGATCTGGTGTATCCGAGGGAGCTGAGAGCTGGACTTCAGCATGTCCATTCACATGCACCCCTCCGTTTACCATATAAAGTGTCACCCCTTCTCCGTGAAGAACCTCATTGTTATTGATTTTTAAATCACCAGTAATACACCACAATCCTCCATCCAGGGTCACAGGACCATCCTTCAATTGATCGGATAATTCATCTGCGGTGATCTTGTTTGCTCTTGAATCATCGCAGTTGGGTTCATCGATGTTGTAATTTGAGGTGGGAATTTGAAATTCCACTTCTTGAGGTTCTGGATACCAGTTCGCCTGGCCTTCTTCAAGATCATTCCCGAGGGGAAGTCCGCCATCGATATAAACATCCGGATTACCATTGCCACGCAGGCAGCCATTGGAGAAAATACCACCGCCTGTCAGCTTAATATCACTATCGCCATAGACAATACCGCCATTATTATGCCCAGAACAACCTTCTGGATTAAGCGCCACGATGGCATTCCCAAATACAATGGGTTGCGGGGGGCGAACGCGGGTCACTGAATCTACCTCGTTGTGTAAGGCTTTTGGATATAGGATCTGCAGGAAATTGCTCTGCGTGGTAGCTGAGATCTCGGTGGTCACATCAATGAATTTATCCACAAACCATATCGTGCCTTCATTGGTGCGGTAGGTTGTGCTTTTGCATTGCGCATTCACCTGATTATATAAGTCACTGGCACCTACCTGGCGATGAATGGTGAAATCATTCGCGGCAGCGCGCGATATGGCCGTGGCTTCGCCGACATTGATTGCATGCGCAACAACAGAACAATTCCAATTGCCATAATCGATACCCTCTGATTGCAAGGTTACCGCAGTCTGAGCACCACCTGCCAGTGATGCGGCATCTGAAGCATTTTGAGTGTTGCGCCTGTCAGCCAGCACCATGCCGCCATCAATGGCCAGGGCCACAAAGCCCAAGAACACGACCATGCCAATCGCCAGATATACGATCGCCTGGCCTCTTTCAGAATTTCGATTCTTAATATTCATCCTTGCCTCCTTAATCTGAATATATTGCTATGGGCAGGTCATCGGTTTTAAAATAGAATCATTAACCGTAGCGTGGATACTGATCGTTTGAGTTCCCAGGATCCAGCCTAAAAAAGGCATGGTGAGGGGAAAGTGAGGATAATCCACATTGACGAGGATGGTATTCCCCAAACATGGATAGTCGATATACCCGATATTTATGGTCACATCAGTCTTCGGATTTTGGATAATCGTTCCCAGGTTATCCCACACATGCTCTTTGATCAAATCCAGGCTAGTGGGGTAGATTGTGCCGTAAGAAGCACCTTCCTGTGCTGCATCACGCAATGCCTGCCAGGTGAAAAAGGCACGTCCAAGGTCAATGGTGCCTGCTAGCAAGATCATCAATAAGGTAATGGTCAGCGCCAGTTCGACCATGCTCTGGCCTCGTTCATTTCTGGGGTTTCTTCCTGACCTTTCCATTCAAATCTCCTCTAAATTACCATCCAAATCATTATCGAATTAGTAAAGGTGTGTTCATGACTCCATTCTATGGCTCTGTGTAAGTAGCTGAGAATGATTCGGAACAGGTCGTTCCGCTATCTAAATCAAGATAGATTAATGTCACCGAATAATCACCGGTTTGTAATAGATCATTGAAAATAAAATTATAGGTCTGCTGGCCGCCGGGAGTAACCTCCCGCAGGTAGCCACCTCCAAGCCAGGAGGTAATATAAGCTGATGGAGGATGGACTAATCCCAGCCAAATCATGTTGGCTCCCACATCGATCTCGTTGAGATAAATCGGTGGTATCGGGGTTTCTGTCGGTGTGGGGGTGATGGTTGGCGTGCTTGTTTCCGTTGGAGTAGGTGTCGCGGTATCAGGTGGCTTGGTTGCAAGCACAATTATGGTCGGTTGTGTTTGATTGGACAGGATATTTAGAGTCATTGGCTCAAAAAATGTATTCAGGTATTCTGAAGCGGGAGGGTTCATATTTGGAGCTAAATTTGGATCAGGCCAGGTGATGCCTGCATAGATCATCCGAACCGGTCCGTTGCTCAAGCTGGTCAGTGTCCACCTAATGGTATTGGGGGTATTGGGATTGAATTCAAAATCTCCACCATCGACAACACACATGGGGGTGGGAGTTATGGTGGGTGTTTCAGGTGTGGCGGATGGAGTACCCGGTCCGGGTGTCTCTGTTGGTGGTGGTGTATCGGAAGGCTCAGGTGTAGGTGGAGGAGGTAGGGTCGGTGGAGGTGGCGTGACCGGGGTGTTGGTGGGGATCGGAGGTAGAGAGGTACCGATAATGCCTACATCAACGAGAATCGTACGGGCATTCTCTGAGATAATATCGAAGCCATGAAGGCCGGTAAATGCAATCAGTGGCTCATAATGGCCAATTACGTGCACCCCGATGCGATCTCCCATGTTGATCATATCTGCGCCGTTTGCATCGATTGGAGGGCAGGAGTTGAGAATATGGTTGGTGTTCGGGCCGTGGTCATACCAGATGGAGATGTCAGAATTATTGATAGGGGCTAGGACGGTATTGCGGTGCACTGCGGCGAGGATCCCCGAACAATCCATATACTTGCGGGCATTGAAGTTGCCCCCTGCTGCGCCATAACGCGCCCCTTCACGCGAAGCATTGGTTATCGCTGCATAAATGTAAAGCATTCGTCCAAACTCAATCAGCCCATAAGTGATTAACAACACCAGCGGGAAAACCAGGGCGAATTCCACCATGGTCTGGGCATTCTCTTTTTTAATTTTTGGCCACAATTTTACCGGTTTTGTCATTTTCATTCTCATCTGTGGTTTATGGCAATATTAATTCCCAATAATATCATTTCCGCAATTAATTGTTCATCCCTTGCTACGTATAATTAACGTGCGAGAATAGAATCCGTTACATCCTGCCTCCATTATCTTATCATCCATAATAGTAAATATTCCCTATCAAATCTGTTAGGTGATGCCTGAGCAGCCACATTTTCCCACCAGGAGGGATTACCGCAGGGCCATGACGCCAGCTTGAACTACCTGGATAGCCAGCTCGATTTCTGCATTTACGCCTTGCGGTGACGATTGCTGCAATATCCTCAGCATAGAGATTTCATTGGAGAGGGTGTGTTGCAATCCGGCAGTTGCCGGCTGCTTAGCAGCCCCGTCTGCTAGGGTCACCCTGTTAAGGGCGTGCAAGGAAGCGATGATTTCCGATTCGAGGCGCGTCGTGGCAGCCGGCAGTTGGTCATAATCTCCATCTAAAACCAGCTCTACGAATTCGCTCGTCCGCTGGCGAGAGTATTCCATATGTAGATTTGATCTATCCACCGGATCGAAGGTAAAGGCCAGCCTGGCATCTTCCAGGAACAGCTTGGTGGTGTAGAATGGGTCGCCTGGGATGGATAAGCGGGCAGTCAATGCCGTGCTATTGATCACCAGTGCCAGGAGCAAGATGATCATCACTGTTGACGCGATATTGAAAACCCAGTGCTGAGCAGTGTGCTGCCTGAAGATTTTTCCGAGCCATCCCTTTGGCTGGCTTTCCTCGATTTTTGTTTCCAGGTATTTGCGTGAATCATGGATATAGCCAGGCCTGGTAGCCAGGGCAAACCTGGCATCTCGCAGCCAAAGTGCAGCTTCCAGCCTTGGGCGCAGCTCATTCGCCATCTCGGGGAACTTTTCTACCACCGACTCGAGCGTTTCCTGCCCGTTCCCGATTGACGGTAAATAATCGTTGATAATTTTCTCGATCTGGCGTTCGGTTCTCATCTCATTGCTTCTCGTTAAGTGCTTCTCTGAGCGCTGCCAATGCCCGGTGCTGCAATACACGGATGGCGCCCACTGAGCGCTTCATTACCCGCGCCGTTTCTTCGGGGCTTAGCTCGCTGATGAAGCGCAGCGTGAGCACGGATTGGTAGTCGGGCCGTAATTTGGATAATACAGCGAGTATTTTTTGGTGCTCCAGCAGTTTTCCGACCGTTTCCACCGGTTCAGGCGTGCCATCTTCATGATAGCCATCCATCTCATCGGGCGCCTGCTGCTCCAGGCGATTGTTCTGGCGGTAATGGTCCACCAGCGTGTTGTGCGCGATGCGGAACAGGAAGGCCAGGAAAGGTACGCCGCGCTCCATGTATTTTGGTAAGGATTGCCAGGCTTTCAGGAACACTTCTCCGGTGAGGTCTTCTGCGTCCATACAATTTTCCAGCTGGGCAAATAAATAGCGGAAGATTGCCGGTGCATGAATCACGTATAGATCACCGAAGGCATGTTGGTCACCTCGTTGTGCTCGCCTGATGAGCTCGCGATCTTGGTCTTGGCTGCCTGGCATGCATTCACCTTATAAAACGTAGAACCGCGTCATTTGTTACGCGGGTTGCAATAATGAAACCAGTAGAAGAGGGAGTGCCCTCATCCTGTGATTGGGTTATGGTTCAGGAGAGGCGACGGCGATATTTTGGTGCAGGAAGGCCCAATGTTGCGGGGGTAAATAGATCAGTTCGGCTCTGCCGATGATATTTTCAAAGGGCACAAAACCCCAGGCGCGTGAATCGCGCGAGTTATTTCGGTTATCGCCCATCACGAACAGTTGCCTGTCGGGTACGGTCCAATCACCTCCCCGGTTGGTGCTCACTTTCAGGTAGGGCTCGTCAATCAGTTGCCCATTAATGTACACCTTGCCGTTGGCGATGTGTACCTGGTCGCCGGATAAGCCGACGATTCTCTTGATGTATGGGATGGATTCGGGGTCGGGTGGGTATTTGAACACGATCACGTCCCCCCGATGGGGGGAATTATTGAAGCGGTAAGCCAGCTTGTTGACGATGACCATATCCCCTGCAAAAAGGGTGGGCTGCATGCTGACAGACTCAACCCGGATGCGCTCAGAAACTGCGTTGATTGCCAGGAACAGGGCTAACGATAATAGGATGGTCTCGAACGTGTCCAGGAGCGTGCGCCGTACACCGGCTTTCTTCTCATCTGGCAGGGCATCGGGAATCGATTCGGCGTGCCAAAAATCCACTCAAACCTCCAGGCTGTATCTAAGGCAGATAATTTGAGATTATACCCCAATCACGATTTGCGGTGCCCGGCTTCTGCCGACGGCTCATCACGCAGCAGCTGCACGGCGTGGGGCACGACGGGCAGCAGAACGGCAAGGTTTTCCACAGCTGCCGAAGGGCTTCCAGGCAGGTTTACGATCAGGGTGTGGGCGCGGATGCCGGCAATGGCGCGCGACAGCATGGCGTGAGGGGTGATGCGCAGGCTGGCAGTGCGCATGGCTTCAGCCAGCCCTGGGGCTGGGCGCTGGATAACTGCTTGTGTGGCCTCGGGTGTGACATCGTGCGGGCCGAAGCCTGTGCCGCCAGTGGTCAGGATGACATCTGTCTCGCCGGCGTCAACCCAGCTGGTCAGTACTTCTTGGATTTTCTCGACATCATCCGGGACGATGGCAGTGCGGGTCACCTCCCAGCCTTGCTCCGTAACTGCCTTGACCAATGCGGGGCCCGATAGATCCATCCGCTCACCGTGCCAAGATCGATCGGAGATGGTAACAATTCCAAAGCGTATGGGTGTCATTGTGCTAGATGTTCCTGGATTTATGTGAGGTCTTTGCCATACACCAGCAGGTCCATCTGCTCCCAGCCGGTCGACTCATATAACTGGATAGCTTCAATATTGTCGCGGGTCACCAGCAGGTAAGAGCGCAGGCAACCTTTTTGTGCCATGCGTTTTTCCAGCTCATTCATCAGCAATTTGCCGATGCCTTTCTGTCGGTTGCTGTGAGCAACAGCCAGGTGGTAGACCATGCCCCTGCGGCCATCGAAACCGCCCATCACTGTGCCAATGATAGACCCATCCATTTCAGCCACCAGGAATAGATCTGGGTCGTGTTCGACCTTTTTTTGAATTTCTTCGCTTTCATCCGACTTGCGCAATTGAATCCCCGGCCCGGCATGCTTCCACAACTCCAGCACCTGGGGATAGTCGCTGGGAAACTGGAATTCACGTATCTTCAGGTTGTTGGGTAGGGGCGGCTTATTCATCATCGCTGCCGACCAGTGCCTTCCAGCGTCCATGGATGCCATCCTCGGTCACCCCAAAATACAGGCGATAGCCCCTTGGAGTGCGCTCCACCAGGTTATAACGCACATTTTTACCCTGGCGCTGCACGCCCAACAAGCCCACTTTACCCTGCCACTGGACTTTTACCTTTGAAAGGTCACTGGGGAGCTGGTCGAACTCGGTAATGGCATAGTGCCACAGGCGCCGTGCCGATACGCGCGTCACATTCTTCACTTCATTCCCATTGCGCAGGTCGCGCATGGTGTAGTATGAAATGCCTTCCCGCTCGTCGACCTTGACGATTTCCACCCCCGTTCGTGGTGGTGAATCGCTGTCGCGCTCAGGGAGGATGGAGCCCTGGGTAGGCTGCTCGATAACAGCCTGTTTTTCTGCCTCAGCCATCTCGTCTGCTTTTGCCTGGACCCGCTGGTTGCGCATCACCAGGCTGACGATCTCGTCTCTGACTGCCAGGCCGGTTTCTGCTTCATCGCGCACGTATACTTTATTATCATCCACTGCATACGGAGGGTCGCCTCCGCGTGGGATCAGGATGCGCAGTATTTTCTTGCCGTTGGTGTCGTGCACGTCAATGGTGCACTGCAGCGGCGGCGTGATGCGCGTGCTGATTTCCTTGTCCAGCTGTGAAATTGCCTGCTCAGGGTTGTCTATGCCGGTGACCGGTTTTTTGGGATCACTGTTCAGGCCCACGTAGAGCGTGCCACCGTTAGCGTTGGCGAACGCACATACATCGGCGATGATGTTGTATAGCTTACCTCCCCGTACGGTCATGTTTTCATGGAAGTCCTGGATGATGTTGGCACCTTCCTCGCGGGCTGCATGGATGAAGTCATAAGCGGGTTGTTCTTTGTGCGTGCGCGGGCGGCTGCGGGCAAAATCATTGCTTGAAAACAGCTCGTGCAACGCTTCGAAAGACACTTCGGGCAGCAGGACCTCGGTGACCCGGTCACCGATGCCCATGCTCTTCTTGTGTTGTGGGTCGGCGGTCAGTCGGTGTGAATCGGAACCCTGGATGCAGTGCATCCTGCGTGGGTATTCCGGTTTAATCCCGCTGAAGAAAGCCGCAGTCGTTCGCGAGCCGCGCTGCTCAAGGTCTGTCACTTCCAATGCGTGCAAATGCGGGTCCTGGGTATAAGCAATTTTCGTTTGCCCTCCAATCGGAAAACCACGCATCGCCACGCCGTTGCTCGAGTTAGCATGGGCTGCGATAACCAGGCCACCCGCCTCGTCGATCTTGCGGTAGACGGTAAGCACATCGGTGGTAGCGCCCACCGTAGCCGATCCCAGGTCAAGCTGGTCGGTGGGGATGTTCAGGTCGATTAGTAAATGCTCAATTTCCCGCACCGGGGTCTCTGGAGGGAAGAGCCCGATAATGTGAAAGCCGAAGGTAGCGGTAAATTCAAAACCTGGCAGGATTAACAACTTGTCAAATAGTCGTCGGTATTCTCGCAGGCGAATTTGCTCTTCGGGCAGGATGCGGTTCAGCCTCTCTAATAGCTCGAGCTGGTTGACTTCATCCAGCATTTTACGGTAGCCCGCGATGGTATTGTGATCGGTAAATGCAATGATATCCAACCCGCGCGCTTCGGCACGCTGCAGGACATCTATGTATTTCACATCCGGCTGTTGAAAGTCACTCGATGCAGGCGTGTGGATGTGCAGGTCAATGGAATACCATTGCATTTGGGTATGGGATTTTTTTCTAGTCACTCTATTCTTGTTTTTCTCTTTTTTATTGAATTAGTTTTTTCTGATAAAGCTTGTGAATCTGTTTGATTAACTCATCAGGCATATAAGGTTTCATGATAAAATCATCCGCCCCAGCTTGAGTGCATTCTTTTTTCAGGTTTGAGCCCGATGACATTAAAACACAAATATCTTTGATTTCAGGAGCCATGCGGATAGCACGTACCAGATCCAGGCCATTAACAACATTCAGGTTTACATCCACCAGGGCTAAATCTGGGCGTTCATTCAGGATTTCCTGGATTAAATCTTCTTTATTGTGGGTTTCCGGCACCCTGACTAAAAAACCTTCTAAATTAAGCAATGTCGTTAATAAAGACCGCATTTTTTGGTCATCTTCAACGACCATTACTTTTACCATTTTTAACCCCAGCATTTTCCTTCTTTCCATTTGAATTTTTGGTTTTTTGGGTTGTCTTCCGGCGCGCCTTGGGCTCTAATGCGGCCTTTAATACCTCATCCACGGTTTCAACGAAGATGAACTTCATCGAATCACGTACTTCATCCGGCAGATCCTCCAGATCGCTTTCATTCCGCTTGGGCAAGATCACGGTTTTTAAACCGGCACGGTGCGCAGCTAACACTTTTTCTTTGATCCCTCCCACGGGTAATACCTGGCCTCTCAGGGTGATTTCACCGGTCATGCCAACATCTGCCTTCACCGGCCTGCCTGAGATGAGCGAAACCAGGGCGGTGGCCATGGTAACACCCGCTGATGGGCCGTCCTTAGGTTGCGCGCCTGCCGGTATGTGCAGGTGAATGTCCGATTTCTCGAAGAAAGACTGGTCGAGCTTAAGCGGCTCGGTTCGCGAGCGGACAAACGAGAGGGCTGCCTTGGCGGATTCCTGCATCACATTCCCCAGCGAGCCGGTAACTTGGAAACCTTTGCTGCCCGGCATACGCGTGGCTTCAATGAACAAGACATCACCACCCACCGGCGTGTAAGCCAACCCGGTAGCCACACCCGGGATGGAGGTGCGAATGGCAATCTCCTCATTACCATAATAATGTGGGTGGCCTAAAAACTCATCCACTTTTTCCGGCGTGATATTCACTGACTGGGTTTTATTCTCCGCAATAATCGTCACTACCTTGCGGCAGATCGAGCCAATCTCGCGTTCCAGGTTACGCACGCCAGCTTCGCGAGTATAAGAGCGGATGACTGCCAGCAAAGCCTCATCTGAAAATTGGATCTCATCCGGATGCAGGCCATTTTCCTTCACCTGGCGGGGGATCAAGTATTGTTTGGCGATGGCACACTTCTCATTTTCGGTATACCCTGAGAGGGTGATGACTTCCATCCGGTCTCGCAGGGGATCTGGGATGGGTTCGAGCAGGTTTCCAGTGGTGATGAACATTACCTGCGACAGGTCAAAGGCTACCTCGAGGTAGTGGTCGCGGAATTCTGAGTTCTGCTCGGGATCCAGCACTTCCAGCAGTGCGGAGGCTGGGTCGCCGTGAAAGTCTACCCCCAGCTTATCGATCTCATCCAGCATGAACACCGGGTTGCGCGTCTCTATGCGCCGGATAGCCTGCAAGATACGGCCAGGCATGGCGCCAATATACGTACGCCGGTGGCCGCGGATCTCAGCTTCATCGCGCATGCCGCCCAGGGAGATGCGAATGAATTTGCGCCCCATGGCATGGGCAATTGAGCGGCCTAGTGAGGTTTTCCCCACTCCGGGTGGTCCAACGAAGCACAGGATGACTCCTTCACGCAGGCGGCGGATATCATCCTTATCTTCCGATGAGAATTCCACATTCCGCTCATGGCGTAGCTTTCTTACCGCCAGGTATTCCAGGATGCGCTCTTTGATATCCTCCAGGCCGTAATGATCCTGGTCGAGCACTTCCCGGGCATGGGCAATGTCAAGGTTATCATCGGTGGTCACCGACCAGGGAAGTGAGACCATCCAGTCCAGGTACGTGCGGATGACGCCATACTCTGCCGCAGCCGTGGGTAAATGAGACAGGCGGTCGAGCTCATGGCGAGCTTGCTTGTCAGCCTCCTCGGGCATCTTGGCAGCCTCTATTTTCTTGCGCAGATCTTCCACTTCTGCGGTCTGCTCATCCCCTTCGCCGAGCTCCCGTTGGATGGCTTTCAGTTGCTCGCGCAAGAAGTAATCACGCTGCATCTTTTCGATCTCTGAACGGGCTTCGTTTTGGATCTTCTGGCCGATTTCCAGTACCTCAATCTCGCGGGTGAGGATACCCACCAGTTTATGAAGCTTTTCCTTGACCGAATCTAATTCCAGGAGGGATTGGGCAGCTAATAAGTCCATGCGCTGGAAGTTGGCGATGGTATACACCGTCTGCAGCGGGTCTTCGATGGCCTGTACCGATGCCACCAACTCGCGCGGGATGGAAGTAATCAGCTCGCCAATGTGGGCGAACTGGTCGCGAGCGTTACGCGCCAGCGCTTCAACTTCCACACCCTCCTCCTCAGTCTCGGGGATGAGCTGGATATGCGCTTTCAAATAGGGCTCGCGCTGAGTGAATTCGGCCAGTTTGAACCGCGCCGTTCCCTGCACCAGCAATCGAATGGTGCCATCTGGTGCCCGGAATAAACGGTGGATCATGGCTACGGTGCCAATCTCGTACAGATCCTTCGGCCCGGGAATCTCCAGCTCTGGATCGCGGGAAGTCACCAGGCCAATCAGCCGGTCATCACCCGACACCACGTCATCTACCAGGCGAATGGAGCGCGGCTGACCGATTGTGAGAGGCACAGCCGTCTCGGGATAAACCACCAGCCCCCGTAAAGGCAGGATCGGGAGCTCATCGGGAATCTTGGCCTGCGCCTGTTGTTCATCTTCCAATCCCTCTTTGCCGGGCAATGCTTGCTCGGTAAGTATGGTCTGCTCTTGGTTTTCTCCTTTCAGTAGCATTTCTTTTAGCTCCAGGTCTTCATCTGGCCAGCCATGGTCCTCCAACCAGCGCATCAGGTTAAGCGTGTTCCAACGTGTAGCAGACATAGATCAGATCATTCACCTTCCACTTTGATATGCCTGGACTGAGCCTTGGGCAGCGTAATGCGTAAAAATCCATCATGGTAAGTAGCCTGAACTTTATCCGAGACAATCTCGTAAGGCAATTCTATCTCGGTTGTGAATTCACCGTATGCGATCTCCATCTGGTGGTAGGCGCGCCGCTCGGATGTATCCTGCCTGACCCCCCGGATTGTGAGGTTGCGTTTGACCAGTGAAATTGTAAAGTCTGCCTCTCGCATCCCTGCAACCTCCACGCGAACGACGATGGCTTCATCGGTTTCATACACGTCTGTCGGCGGGCGCCAGGCATGTGGGCGCGAGATGATCCGCCAGCGATAAGTATCGGTGACCGGATTTTGAAGGTCTTCGGAGATATGCCATATACGGCGCATTGAATCTGACGAGACAGAAATATTTTCCATGTTCATTACTCCTGGGTTCCTAAACCATCATGGCTTATGCTTTTAAGGCTTGCCTGGCAGCTTCCAATACCTCAGGGTAGTTTGGCTCTTGTGCGAGCACCGGCATGTAAGCTGAATAGGTAACCACTCCATCTGTGTTAACCACAAACACCGCTCTACGAAAAACGCGCGGCTCCTTCAATAAAACACCGTACTTTTGTCCAAAGTCCATGTTGATGTGGTCAGATAAGGTAATCACACGGTCAACACCCGTCGCTGCGCACCAATTTTTTAGCGTGAACGGCAGGTCCATGCTGATGGTCATGATCGTAATACGTTCGTCTAGCGCGGCTGCTTCCTGGTTAAAGCGGCGCGTCTCAGGGTCGCACACCGATGTGCTCAGGGAAAGCAGCGAGCCGATAATGCGCACTTTGCCCTGTGTATCCCTCAAACCGTTAAATATGGCCCCATCCTGGGTGAGCACGCTGAACTCAGGCGCTTTTTGCCCTTCGATGATATCAGGTCCGATGACAGTAACATCTTTCCCACCATACTTAAAAATACCAATTCTTTCGTTTGTCATTCGTAACTCCCATTTTTTCCTTTAGATGCATTAGTTAGGCACTTGTTACCAGGCGGTACACTGGCATTTTTGTCATCTAATTTTGCGCCCCTGGCGGGATTCGAACCCACAACCAACAGCTTAGAAGGCTGCTGCTCTATCCATTGAGCTACAGGGGCAGGCTTGCTT
The DNA here is from genome assembly GCA_964385625.1 of uncultured Anaerolineaceae bacterium. GTDB lineage: Bacteria > Chloroflexota > Anaerolineae > Anaerolineales > UBA4823 > FEB-25. The sequence continues at coordinate 82,252 of CAYLPS010000001.1, forward strand.
ACCCCTCCAATATAGGACGTAGTCCTCGATAAATCCGGTCACCGGTTAGTACCCGTAAGATTAAATCGGGTGGGCGTCCAGAAATCTGTGCCAGCTCCAGTGGTGTCATTGGTACGTTGCCATTAGCCAGAAAAATCCGGAAGATCGCATCCACCAGGGTGGTGTGGGGAGAGATAAAACCATCCAATTTGGCGCAGTGGGTGATGAGAACATGCTGTATTCCATCCACCTGTTGGACCTCTGCTGTGACAGGATCTACAAAATCGACCAGATGGTCTCCCGGCAGCTCTGCAAATGCCTGCTGGTGTTCGGGGCAGAGCAGGTCAAGTAAAAATACCCTCCAATTGCGATCATTATTCTGCCACCACTGAAAATCGATGTGAAAATGTGTTTGGACAGTTGGCCTGGTACGCGTGGCGCGTTTCACATCAGGTAGGGGCGCCATCTATGCTTTCTCCGAATCATCAAAACGATAGTGTAAATCGCCAACATGCACGAACCAGGGTCTGGATGCCAGCAGGGCAAGGATCGGTCCGGGTGGGCAGCGTCGCATAATGTTTACTGCGGCGTAAAGCTCGCTGGCGTGTACATGGCTTTGCGGGTTCAATTTCACCAGATCGCGCACCGTATTTACCACGATTTTCTCGAATGGCATATGGTCTTTCTGCAGCTGTTTCCAGGCTGCATCCAGTGCTTCGGGGTCTGGGATGGCTATTGCCATCCGATCGTCATAGACGGCTGTGACCACTTGCTTTAGCATGGCGAAGACGATCCCCCCGTCTGAGCCGACCAGCACAGTACGCACCCAGTCGCGCGAGCCACGCTGTGAATCACATTGCACGATGACTTCCCCCGGATTCTTGCCTCCTCTCACCCTCACCAGGCTGCCCGGCATTAAGCCGTGAGTAGTATAGAAATCTTGCAGCCCGAAGACATAATGGTTTTTACGCACCACCCACCCGGGGAATTTATGCCCGGTTTCACCATCCACCAGCTCGAAACGGATTCGGGGTGCTTCATATGCCGTGGGGAAAAGGTGAATGATGCGTGCTGTCAGTGGCAGGGTTCCCGATCGCCAATGGGGATAAGTTAACGTCACCTGCACCTCATTGGGGGTCGGATAATTGCCAATCACCGGCGAGAGTTCGTCATCCAGTTTTTGCTCAAGGTCAATCATCTCGTCCGTCAATAAAGACCGGTCATAATCCATCTCTTGATAGCGCAGATAAACAGGAACTTGCAATACACTTTCGGGTTCCAGGCGGTTGAGGAACCACAACACTTCTCCAGCTGGACCTACTTCATCAAATCGAGGGTCTTCTTGCAAGGCATGGTCCAGCGAGAACTCCACCAGCTTTGAATTGCTCTCGGAAGCCAACCCCACCTGTTCCAGCAAAGCCCTGGTGGGTAAAGGCCCACCTCCGGTCATATCCAGGATCGCTTCGGCCAGGTTCAGGTGCCCTGCGTTAATATCTACCAATAAGGCACGCGGAAACCATTTCCCTGCAATCCTCACAAATTCCGGGTTTTTGGTCAGGTCAGAATCGAGGGCTTGCAGCAGCTTTTCCCCATAGTTATCCAAAACCAGGTTTGGATCAAGCGAATCTTCGCTTTCGGTAATTTCCTGGTGTTCATTTAGGATATGGTCCTGGATATTTGAGGCAAATTCCCTGCTATCCTGGTTGTCAAACTTTACCTGGATCACCTCAAAATTTCCAAGGTCGGGGTTCTGCCCGGGGCGGATTGCTGTCACCTTGGCGTGCTGCCAGCCGAAAGCAGGGAAAACGAGATCCTGGTTCACTTTGAAAGTATCAGCAGGCTTATAGATATCACTACCTGAAGTGCGTTGTTTTTCGATCGACAGTTTTTCTTTGCGAATGCGTTCGTCAACCAGCGCGGATAGCAGTTCGGGAGAGGTTAATGGTGTTTCAATTTCAAGGAGATAATTATAAATAAACTCTCGATCCTCATCATTAAGCTCAAATGTTTCCCAGTAATCTTCACGTAGCGATAATGTTGCCAGACTCATCATTGCAAAAATAACCTACACCACCAATCCGAAAAAGGGTTGTAATACTAATTTTATGTTGCGATTTTCCTGATATCCCAGCGCTTGCATCGTTATTTAACCGTCTAATGACACCCTTTGCACAATATATTTAGCACGGCTATTATACTCGATGAATAATAATTAAGATGTGTTTGAACCTTTGCTTGTGGGAATGCCATTTCACCTGTGAAGTACTATAATAAGAATATATGTACAGACGAATCGAATGAGTATGGATTATTACCGGGATTATGTGATGGAGATATAAGCATGGCTGATGAAGAGTGGGTATTGGTGGATAAGGTTCCCGGCCAGCTACAGGCAGAAATACTGCGCGGGTTGCTTGAAGCCCAGGGCATTACCGTATGGTTGAACCAGGAAGGTGCCGCCCACGCCTATGCCGTAGCGGTGGGTGCGATGGGATCGGTCGAGATTTTGGTGCCTACCAGTATGGTCGAAAAAGCCCGCCAAATACTGGAGGGATACTACCGGGGCGATTATGAGAATACGGAGTTTAATAGCCCGATAACGGGTGGGCCGGATGATCAATAAATCATATATTTTATGAATTGGATTATGGGAATTCCTGGTCCAACCACTGTAATGGTTCAACCTGTACACCACCGACGATTACCTCGAAATGTAAATGTGGACCTTCCACCCTCCCGGTATTCCCCACCCTGCCTATAAATTGGCCTTGTTCTACGTGTTCTCCCACCTTCACCAGGATTTCTGATTGGTGCAGGTAAGCAGTGTACACCCCCCAGCCATGGTCAATCATCGTGGCATTCCCACGTACTGTTAATGGACCTGTAAATACCACCACACCTGCCGCGGCCGCATAAATAGGATTACCTATTTGCCCCATTATGTCCACACCTGTATGAAAATATTCATATGCGCTGCCATTATATGATCGCCGGGCTCCATACCATGATGAATAATATCCAATCAAAGCCGGTTCGGTAGGGAAGGTGAAGTTTCCTTCCCATAGTTTATCAGTGCTCACTGGAGAAAATAATTGCATCCATTTTTGATCTTCAGGTCCAGTTATTGTTGGATCAAGCGTAATAGGGTCAACATTATTAATATTTTCGTAATAATAATCTCCAGCAGTAACTAATACCATTTGTGAAAATGAGAATTGATCGTCATTATTATCCTTGCCAAGTAACTCGATCGGATAGATGCCGGGCTCTGATAAACAATGGACGCCCTGCAAAGCCACATAATGTCCAGTATTACTTTGAAAGAAGCTGAACGCATGATCTACTAATGATCCACTCAAAGTTAAGCCGGTAGATCCATTGACTTGAATCTCGGCAGTCTGTCCCTGCACCAGGCCGGCTATTTCCGCAGACGAGATTGCAGGTGGCAATCCACCCGGCCCGGGATCATCGCCGCTCGCCAGGCGGTACACCTCCCCTGGGATCACGCTGGCTGAGTTATCCATCTGGTTGGCCGTAAGGATTGCCCAAGGGTCGGTGTCATTGAGCACTGCCAGCTCGAGCAACGATTGTCCTTCGCCTACAGCAACTCGCTTTCCTTGGGCAGTTGGATGGTCATCTTGCACGATGACCAGCGAGTATCCCACGAATAACTCGTTAGGGCTGGTCAGGTGGTTTAAACGCGCCAGTAACTCAGTGGAAAGGTGGTAGCGCAGGCTCAGGCTGCGTAAGGTCTCACCCAATGAAACCTGCTCGGTGGTTAAGACCCCCTGAATCCCATCCAGTCCCGGTATGACCAGTGGCTGGCCAATCCTGATCTGGTTCGGGTCAGTGATACCATTGGCAGTTGCCAGGTCATCCTGCGGTACATGGAAGCGATAAGCAATATCCGAGAGGTAATCACCTTCCTGGACAATATATACAGGTCCGGAAGTGTTTGCCTCCTGTGCCTTACCCGCCCCGGCAGGCAGCAGCAATATCAACAACACAACTATCGATACTGGTTTCAGCCAAAATCTGCTCATTTATTCTGCTTGAGTTTCTTCGAAGCTTACCTTATCACCGATATAGAAGGTTTCCAGGTTCTCCACCCCGGTCTCCAGCACGTACTGGGCTGGTTTTTGAGGTGCATACATCACCTTCCACTGTCGAGCCAACACGCGGTCTACCACCGTGTTGGCTTTATCCATCCAGAATACTGCCAGGTCCATCCGCATAAACATCATATGGATGGAAGCGTTAAAGCGGCTTTCAGAACCCTGCACCAGCAATAAGCCGTAATTTTCCGGCAAGCTTGCGGTGAACATTAAACCTCGCAGCTGGCAGAAAAACGACTTGCAATACTTTGCCAGGATGAGTTTCGCACCCGGACGGGATTGGTTGGTAATTTTGATGATCCTCATCTATGGCCGCGATTACCTTGTTCACCAAAATATGGAAATCAACGCACTGGAAATGCAGGTGACGGGTGTCACCCAACCAGTTCATCCTTCCGGATTGGATATTTCCTGCTGCGCTGCAAAGAATTGTTCAATGCGGTCCACGAGCTCTTGTGGCTTGAAAGGCTTTGCGATGTAATCCTGAACTTTAGCCACCTGCAAACCAAGGATTTTATCGATGTCCTGTGCCTTAGCGGTGATGACGATCACCGGGATATGGCGGGTAAGCTCATCAGATTTGATTTCATGGTACACTTCCCAGCCGTCCATGTCTGGCATCATCAGGTCCAGTAATATCAAATCTGGCAGCTCTTTGCGGATCAGCTTTACTCCTTCCTGGCCTCCATGGGCTCCCAAAACCCTGTACCCACGATGACCTAGGATCAATCGAACCAGGTCGATCATTTCTTCTTCGTCTTCAATATAAGCCAACCGCTTCACTTGCTTATCCAAAGCACCCTCCGACGAGAATGGAATCGACTAAAGTTTACCACAAATTAATCTTCAACCCATTGTGCTGGTCATCGGTCAAATTGATCTGCATCCTGTTAGCCTTGCCAGACAACTGCGCCTCAACTATAATCCCCATGTTAAAATCATGAGAGATAAAGAGGCAATGTTATGATCGACGTGAATGAATTGAGAAAAGGGGTGACCTTCGAGTTTGATGGTAAGCTTTATAAGGTGCTGGACTACCACCACAATAAACCTGGCCGCGGTAATGCCACCATCCGCGTGAAAGCTGTCGACTTGCGTAGCGGCACCACCCTTGAAAAGACTTTTCAGAGCGGTGAACGGGTGCAGGAAGCCCGTCTTGATTTCCACAATGTTCAGTACCTCTATAACGATGGCGAGCTATACCATTTTATGGATCTAGACACATTTGAACAGCCTGCTCTCTCCAAGGGCATATTAGCTGAAAACGCAGATTACCTGACCGAAAATATGGAAATCAAGCTGACCTTTTACCAGGGTGAACCGATCGATATCGAGCTTCCCATAACTGTGGATATGGATGTGGTCGAAGCTGACGTAGCCGTGCGGGGAGATACCGCTACCGGGGTTAATAAAAAGGTGAGGACCAACACTGGCTTGGAAGTGCATGTGCCTGCCTTTGTAAATGTTGGCGATCGCATCCGTATCGACACCCGCACTGGTGCTTACGTGACCAGGGTATAACATATTTCTATAGGTCAACGATGCGAACACCGGCAGGTAAAGAATGCAGTTATTTTTACGGGGATTATTACCGTGGGCATTTTAAAGAAGAATGCCGGCTGCTAGATTCGGTTTCTCCCCCACTCCCTTGGAAAAGGGACTTGTGTTTCACTTGCCCGGTGCCAGGGATTCAGCTGGCCAACACCTGTCCATTCATGGTTTTGATCCCCCGCCTGGTGCGGAAATTACCTTTTGGCAGACAGGAAGTCCGTGTGCAGACCTTTTGCCGTAAAACTGAACGGTCGGGCTTTGATCCATATATCGGTTGTGGGGAATGCCATCCATTACCCCCTGAATTCGAAGAAGGTCCTGGTGGCACTTCTACTGTTTGATCTGGACGATACCTTGCTTGGCAATGAAATGAATACCTTTATCCAGGCCTACTTGCAGGCGCTGGCGAAACGCCTGTCGGTAGTGGCTGAGCCGGTGGTCTTGGTTCGCACACTTCTGGCTGCCACGCAGAAGATGGTGGAAAATCACGATCCCTCGCGAACCTTAGAGGATGTATTCGACGCCGAGTTTTACCCTGCTCTTGGCCTAGTTCGCCAGCAGGTCCAGTCGTTTATTGATGACTTTTATGCACATGATTTTCCAAGGTTGAAGGCATTGACCCAATTAAAACCCCAGGCTGTGGACGTTGTACAGCAGTTGGTGAAACGGGGAGACCAAGCTGCAATCGCTACCAACCCGCTCTTCCCCCGCACGGCAATCCTGCAGCGGTTGAGTTGGGCGGGTTTGCCGGGCGATGAGATTCCTTTTGCTCTGATCCCATCCTATGAGACATTCCACTTTTCCAAGCCTAATCCGGCTTATTTTGCCGAATTCCTGGCTCAAATTGGATGGCCGAAAACCCCCGTGGTCATGGTAGGCAATGACCCTGAATCGGATATCTGGGCAGCCCGGCAGATCAGTTTGCCCGTTTTTTGGATAACCGGTAATGGAGCGGTCGAGTGGAAGGGTTCGGGTGAGTGTCCTCCGCATGGTGAGCTTACAGACCTGCTTTCATGGCTGGATTCAGCACCCATTGAAGTCCTTCCTACCAATTTCACCTCTGCTGAAGCATTGCTGGCCATTTTACGCTCAACTCCCGCTGCCTTGGCAACATTATTTCGCCTGCATCCTGCGAATCTTGACCAGCGGCCGCTCCCCGGTGAATGGAGTCCCGGTGAAGTGTTATGTCATTTACGGGATGTGGATGCAGAAGTAAATCTGCCCCGGCTACAGAAAGTGATGCGTGAAATTAACCCGTTTCTTCCCGGTGAAGATACCGATCCATGGGCCGACTTGCGCAGATATTGTGACCAGGATCCATCGCAAGCCTTGGAGGATTTTATCAGGGCAAGGCAGGCTATACTTGAACTATTATCTAATATACATCCGGAGGATTGGGAACGACGCGCCCGTCACGCGATCTTTGGCCCTACCCACCTGCGTGAGCTGGTCAATATCGTTGCCGGGCACGATATTTTACACTTGCAGCAGGTATTCAAAGCCCTGTAGTCTCCACTTGCGAAAAATGATGCTTTTTGCGCTCCGCCTCCAAAATATGGAGGTGGTGTTGTAATTGCTATAGCTCCGCCGCAGGATCGTGGAGCTGATCGATTTCGTCATTGGAGGCATCAATGCGTAAAAGGATTGTCATCACCGGCATGGGGTGCATATCACCATTGGGAAATGATGTTGACACCTTGTGGAGTAATGTCCTGGTGGGCAAGTCAGGCGTGGGATTGATCAGCCTTTATGACACCAGCCGGTTCAAAGTCAAAATCGGGGCAGAGATAAAGAATTTTGATGCTGTGTCGTTATTTGGGGTTCGTGATGCGCGCCGTATGGACCGCTTTGTTCAATTTGCTATGGCAGCCGCCATGCAGGCGGTGGAGCAATCAAGATTGGTGGTGAATGAAACAAACCGTGACCGTATTGGGGTGATGCTCGGGTCGGGTATTGGGGGGATGAACACCATGTCTGAGCAAATGGCGGTATTTTCCCAGCGTGGTCCCGACCGGGTCAGCCCCTTTCTGGTGCCCATGATGCTCCCTGATTCTGCCGCAGGCATGGTGGCAATCCATCTGGGTGTGCGCGGCCCCAATATGGCTGTCGTATCTGCTTGCGCCAGCGGGAGTAACGCCATCGGTGAGGCAGCTGAAGTTATCCGGCGTAGCGCAGCTGATGTGGTGATCTGTGGCGGCAGCGAGGCTGTGATTGTGCCCATTGCCATGGCTGGACTGGGGGTGATGAATGCCCTCTCAACTCGCAACGATGAGCCTGAACGTGCCTCTCGGCCATTCGACGGGCAACGGGATGGGTTTGTGATGGGCGAGGGGGCGGGAATCCTGGTGCTTGAATCCCTCGAGCATGCCCGTGAGCGCGGCACGCCCATCCTGGGCGAAATCAGTGGCTATGGAACCAGCAATGATGCCTATCATATTTCGGCTCCCTCTGAAAACGGTGCCGGGGCAGCACTGTGCATGCGTAATGCTCTTGAAAATGCGGGCTTATCAGCGAAGGATATCAGTTATATCAACGCCCATGGCACCAGCACGCAGCTAAATGATAAAAGCGAGACCCAGGCTATTAAAGAAGTGTTTGGGTCGCAAGCATATCGCATCCCAGTATCCTCCACTAAATCCATGACCGGTCATCTGCTGGGTGCAGCCGGGGCTTTGGAAGCAGTGATCTGCGTTAAAGTCTTGCAAGAAGCTGTGCTACCGCCTACCATTAACTATGAGTTCCCCGATCCAGAATGCGACCTCGATTATATTCCCAACCACGCACGCCAGGCACAGGTGGCGCATATCATGTCCAATTCATTCGGCTTTGGGGGGCATAATGCCACTATTATTATCAGCCGGCTCGATCAGGTTTGATGATGAGCCCATATGCCCACATCACCGGGTGGGGGATGGCGGTCCCTTCCAGGGTGCTGACCAATGCTGATCTGGAGACAATGGTTGATACTGACGATGATTGGATCCAGACCCGCACGGGAATTCGCCAGCGACATATCGCCGGCGAGGATGAGTCAACCGCCACGCTGGCAAAGGATGCCGCCCTTGATGCCCTTAAGGTCGCCAACCTAAACCCGACAGATCTTCAGCTGATCATTGTATCCACCTCAACCCCCGAGTATTTATTTCCAGCCACCGCCTGCATTGTCCAAGATTGGATTGGAGCCGCGCATGCAGGTGCATTCGATCTATCCGCGGCTTGCACAGGTTTTATTATTGCTTTAGATATGGCTACCCAGGCAATCCGCAGTGGATCCATCCAAAATGCGCTGGTGATTGGCGCGGAAACACTCTCTCGATTTGTGGATTGGGAGGATCGCAGCACCTGCATCCTGTTCGGGGATGGCGCAGGTGCTTTTGTGTTACAGGCCAGTAATGAGCCAGGTGGCTTGCTCTCCTCAGTAATGCGCTCCGATGGCTCTGGCGGTGACCTTCTCTCCCTGCCGGCTGGAGGTAGTCACCTGCCGGCCAGCAGCGAGACGGTCTTGCATAAGCAGCATACCATCCACATGAACGGGCGTGAGGTGTTTCGTTTTGCCACTCGGGTAATCGTGCAAGCCACCCGTGAGGCAGTTGCCAGCGCCCAGTTGAAGATGGATGATATCCAGGTTGTGATCCCTCACCAGGCAAATTTACGTATCATTGAATCTGCGATGCGTGGCCTGGATATCCCGTTGGACCAGTGTTTTATTAATATTGAGCGCTATGGCAATACTTCCACAGCTTCCATCCCAATTGCTGTTTGCGAGGCCATCCAGCAAGGGCGGTTGCAGGCAGGAGATAACACGGTGTTTGTCGGTTTCGGCGCTGGACTCACCTGGGGGGCCGCACTGGTCCGTTGGACAGGGCCGTTCCTGCCCCATCGGCAGATCTATCCCGCCTCCTATCGTTTGTGGGTGAGCATTCGCTCCAGGTTATTAAAATTAATCCGCCAGGTTGAAGGTTGGATCTGGGGACGTAACCTGTAACCTGGCTTTGGAAGACTTTCCAATGTTCATGATCATCTGGAGTATCACTGGTCTGGGTGAAAATACGCCTTTGCCCCATGTTTGCTTTCATATCAATATTTGTTAGAACGACGTTAGAATATTAGATTTAAACCGTCCAATACTATCTGCTAAGACAAGAGATTGGTATAATCATGATGACCTCAAGTCACCTGGCTTTTAGGTTAGGTGCAGTGTTGGTTTTTGGTATATATGCCGGAGGTATAAGTGAATCCAAGTCGTAGTCGTTCGACGATTATATACGTGCTGCTGTTTGCAGCGATAATCATCTTGGTGTTTTACAGCTTCAGCCAGAGTAGCTCAGCTCAAGATACTATTTCAATTAACCAGGTTGCCGCAGATGTGCAGGCTGGTAAGATTACCCGCATTATTGAAGATCAAGACAAGCTTACCGTCATTTATGGATCGGGCTCACAGGAAATCCAGAAGATTTCTCATCAGGAACCGGGAACCACGCTGGTATCGCAATTGAAAGACCTTGGGGTGGCAACCGAACAGTTATCACCAAGCCATATTTCCATCGAGTATAAGCCGCCAAGCCCGTTAGTGGGGATCATATCCTCCTTGGGATACATCCTCCCGTTCATCTTCCTGGCTGGTGTATTTTGGTACGTCTTTCGCCAGGCGCAGGGAAGCAATAACGCTGCCATGTCATTTGGTAAGTCGCGTGCCAGGATGTTCACTGGTGACCAGCCCTCGGTCACATTCGGGGATGTGGCCGGTGTGGAGGAAGCGAAGGAGGAACTGCAGGAAGTGGTGGAGTTCCTCAGGGAGCCTGAAAAGTTCATTTCCCTGGGTGCTCGCATTCCTAAAGGTGTGCTGCTCGTTGGTCCACCTGGAACGGGTAAAACCTTGCTGGCAAAGGCTGTTTCGGGTGAGGCCGGCGTGCCATTTTTCTCGATCTCTGGTTCGGAATTCGTGGAGATGTTCGTCGGTGTGGGCGCCAGCCGTGTGCGTGACCTTTTCGATCAGGCCAAGCGACATTCGCCGTGTATAGTTTTCGTGGATGAGATCGATGCAGTTGGGCGTCAGCGTGGAGCCGGATTAGGCGGCAGCCACGACGAACGCGAGCAAACTTTGAACCAGATGCTGGTTGAGATGGATGGCTTCGATACCGACACCAATGTAATCATCATGGCGGCTACGAACCGTCCGGATATTCTCGACCCTGCCTTGCTGCGCCCGGGCCGCTTCGACCGGCGTGTGGTGCTTGACCGGCCTGATATGCGCGGCCGTGAAGCCATCCTCAAGGTGCATGTTAAAGGTAAACCCCTGGCTGCCAGCACAGATTTAGGTGTGCTGGCCCGCTCAACGCCGGGTTTTGTGGGTGCCGATCTGGAAAACCTGGTTAACGAAGGGGCCATCCTGGCAGCACGTAGGAATAAAAAATCCATCGAGCAAGAGGATTTGGAAGAGGCTATCGAGCGCGTGATCGCCGGGCCGGAGCGCAAGAGCCGTTTGATCAGTGAAGAAGAGAAACGTATCGTGGCCTATCACGAGGCAGGCCATGCAGTGGTCATGAATGCCGTTCCAGAAGCAGATCCGGTGCACAAGGTGTCCATCACCGCCAGAGGAATGGCGGGTGGCTATACCCTGGCGCTCCCGGAAGAAGACCGTACATTAATGGGCCGCAATAAGCTCATTGCCGAAATGGTGGGATTAATGGGAGGCCGGGCGGCAGAAGAGATTGTGTTCAACGATATCACCTCGGGTGCTTCCAATGACTTGGAGCGGGTCACAAAAATGGCACGCGCCATGGTCACCCGCCTTGGCATGAGCAGTGATCTGGGACCCATGGTTTACGGTCAAAAAGATGAGTTGATCTTCCTAGGCCGGGAGATTTCTGAACAGAGGGATTATTCCGAAGCGGTTGCTGAGCAAATTGATAAGGAAGTCAGGAGCCTGGTCAATGAAGCTTATGAGAAAGCGAAGCAGATTCTGGTTCAGTATAGGGATGTACTGGATACCATTGCCCAAAAACTGCTGGAAGTGGAAACTATCTCGCGAGAGGAATTCGAGGCGCTATTTCCGCCTCCAATCCCCAAAAACGGAGGCACTCCGCTGCCGAAAGCAGCTTGATGGGTTTTTGTCAGGCACAAATTAAGATGGGGTTTCTGGCTCTCGTGTTTAGCTGGAGACCCCATTTATTTGGTTTTTCGAGATTTTTGACATTTTAAGGTGCGCTTGGTATAATCCAAGTTTGCGCAAAATTCGGATATATGGAGAGATCGCTATGGATACCAATACATCAACAGGTGCTCCAAGCAATATCAAAGAAATAAAAAACAAGATGTATTTCAAAGGTAAGGTGCTGAAGACAACTTTGGCGGGAGCCTTGGTGGATATTGGTATTGACACCCCGGGCATGGTACATATCTCCCAGCTTCAAAAGGTACCGGTAAAACGGGTCGAAGATGTGATCCACGAGGGGGATGAGGTGGATGTGTGGGTTCGCCGGGTGTCGCCCAAAAAAGGCCGTATTGAGCTAACGATGATCAAGCCACTAGGTCTGGAGTGGGGTGAAATTAAAAAGGATTTGGTGGTCTCTGGCAAGGTCGTGCGCTTGGAGAAATTTGGCATTTTCGTGGATATCGGGGCTGAGCGCCCGGGTCTCGTCCACATCAGCGAGATGACCCACGATTTCATTCGCACTCCTGGAGATTTAGTCAAGGAAGGCGATGAGGTTGAGGTAAAAGTGCTGGATGTCATTAAGCAGAAAAAGCAAATCAAGCTCAGCATGAAGGCGCTTCAAGACAAACCGGAAGATGTGGTTAAAGCCAACCCGGAAAAAAACGATAAGCGCGAGCAGCACGCCCGTGAGCAAGAAAAGGAGAAGGAATCCACTGAGGAAGTAAAGGATGCTCCCGTGCCAACCGCTATGGAAATAGCCTTGCGAGAAGCCATGGAACGCAAAGGGGTCGATAATGTTAATTCATTGGCAGAGAAGAAAAAGAAACGCAGAAGGTCAGAAACAAAAGGGGAGCTGGAAACAATCTACGAACGGACTTTAAAATCGCGTTCCCCTAAATAACCATGTTGAAATCCACCGCCCTGCATGTTCCTGGCAATGCAGGGCTTTTTTCTGGCAGGCCTGATCATGTATTGTAGATTTATCTGGTCATCACCGGCCATCACTTTATCATAATAAATCCGCTTTAACTTTCTGAGAAATCCACTGTATTTATCCACTCAAATAAGATTGTCTCATTTTGCCCCTTTAGCTGCGGAATGGCCAGTTCGCCAGCAGCAATAACAGTGAGTAATGAAAGAATTATGAAAAGAGCAATCTTTAAGAATTTTGGGTATCTGTTATTACCGCCTTGTAGGCTTAATCAGCCTCCATATTAGCAGCAGGATGGCGGTAATGAATAAAACCAGTGCGGCTGTAAGGCTCGAGTGATGGATGATTTTTTGGCGCCGCGAAGGCTGGCTTGCCTTACGCCTGGCCAGCACTTCTAGCAACGGGTCTTTCCAATCGGGGATCGACTCAGCTGGTGGCAGGCTGTAACAACAGGCAATTAATGACTGGTAATCCGCCAGCTCCTTCTTCCAGCGATTATCATCCCAGCCCAATTCTGCCTGGCAGATGGCTCTTACCATGGGCATGATCGTTTCAGCACCTCGCTGCAAAATCAGCCCCAGACGGGTGCGGCGCAGGAGTATGTCGTCCAGGTGGCAGACTCCTTCGTCCCTTGCAGCCCAGCGCAGCTCAGCCCATAGGGTATCGGTCCCCGGAATTAGCTCCAGCTCTCCCGACTGGGCCGATTTCAGCAGTGGCAGGGCATCGGCGCCATAACGGCCTTGCAGCCTGCGCCAGGTGGCCTCGCGCAGGTCAAACCCGGTTGGTAATTTTTGGTTCACTTGGTTCAAGGCAGGCATGTCGTGCGAGAGCTCGGGTATTTCTGGGAAGCGTTGCCGGATTGCCTTCAGCACATCCAGCGCAATCAGGCGGAAGGTGGTCAATTTTCCCCCGGTTACGGTAACCATGCCATCCTCCTCCCAAATGACGTGATCGCGCGACTCGTCAGATGGATCGAGTTTCCCCGTACCAATCACTGGCCTTACCCCAGCATAGGTGGAGATAATATCCTCAAGACCAATGCATAGCGAGGGGAACTGGTAATCAACAGCCGCCATCAGGTACGCCACCTCATCCGGACTGATCCTTGGCTCAATATCCAGCGCTTCTCTGTGATCCACGTCTGTAGTTCCCACCAGGGTGATCTTTTCCCATGGAAAGATGAAAACCGGGCGATGGTCAAAAGGATGCAGGAAACTGACTGCCTGAGCAACGGGCAAACGCCAGTTCGGAAAGATCAGGTGACTGCCACGCAACGGTCGGATATGCGGGTGGCTCCCGGTCTGGCTCCTTAATTCATCTGCCCAGGCACCTGTGGCATTGATCACCGCACCTGCATGGGCCTCAGATCGGCTGCCATCCAGCGTGTTGGTCAACGTTATGCCCACAACCTTGCCCTCATCGATGATCAGTGTCTCTGCCTTCACGTAATTGATGGCGATAGCGCCATCAGCAACCGCCTCACGGATCACCCGCAAGGTGAGCCGGGCGTCATCGGTTTGTGCATCTCCGTAGCGGAACCCACCCTGCAAATCATCCAGACTGATGTGGGGGGCTAAAAGCTGGAAGTCTTGAGGCGAATAATAGGCGTGGTCCCACCTCAATGCCAGCAGGTCGTATACAGTGAGGCCCATTTCGTAAGTCCACCGGCCGGGAAAATCGCCCTTATACACTGTCAGCAGGAACCCCAAAGGGTCAATTAAGCCGGGACCTTCATGCAGCAGGTGCTGCCTCTCATGGACTGATTCCCTGGTCAAGGTGAACTTACCTTCTTTGAGGTAACGCAAGCCGCCATGCACCAACTTCGAGGAGCGGCTCGAAGTCCCCCAGGTGAAATCTCGCTGCTCCACCAGCAAGCAATGCAATCCCAAGCGGGTGGCTTCTCGCAGGATGCCCGCCCCGGTGATCCCTCCACCGATGATGATGATGTCCCACGGACCCGATATGACCTGCCAGATTTTGTTGCGCCATTGGTTGTCCCACATATGTCTTCTTCTCACAATGAGTTTGTTGCCCGGAATTTTATTTCCTATGCCACTAGCTTGCCTGGGTTCATGATCCCTTTGGGGTCGAATGTTCGGCATAATGAGCTGATTGCCGAAATGCCCAACGCACCCTTTTCGAGCGCAAGATATGGCTTGTGGTCGGTGCCGACGCCATGTTGGTGGCTGATCGTCCCTCCCAGCGTGGTAATCGCCTGGCTGGCGGCTGATTTCATCGCCCGCCATCTTTGGAGGGTTTGCTCGGGTTCAGTAGCCAGTCTGAATAAATAGGTGGTGTAAACCGAAGAGCCATACGGGTAAACGTGGGAGAGGTGCGTAAAGGTGTGCACTTTTTCATTGAATTCCGACATGGCGACCACGATGGCTGCTTCAATTTCATCTACCATTTTGGGTGTCGTCTCCCAATCCGTGGCAGTTTCAAGGGTGTCCACACCGTACCCTAGCTCCCAGAGTGTATTGCGCAGGTATGGCGTCTTGAATCGGTTTTTTTGCCACTGCTCGCCAAAGGTCTTTCCCACGTGTATACCCTGTAATTTGGAAGCAATATTGAGTGCTTCACTGCGGTTTGTTCGCACATGAGCAGATTTTCCGCTAAATCCCAGCAGCAGCATGCATTTTTCCTTTCCCAGTCCGCGAACTGCCAGTAATTTTTCAAGCGCTCCAATCAGGGTTTCATGGCCTGCTAAGGCTAGGGTCGTGATGGTCTCCTTGTTGGTGCTCAGGCGCAGCATGCAGCATTGCAGCCCCGCGTTGAGGATTTGTTGAACCGCCTCGACACCGTGCGAAAAATCGGGAAAGAAAACTGCATGGAAGTCTTCCCTCTCAGGGATTGGGCTCACCCGCACCCAGGCCTCGGTGAGGATGCCAAGCCTACCTTCCGAACCCAAAACCATCTCGCGCACGTCCGGCCCGGCTGCAGAGGCCGGGAAAGGCGGCATGCTCAGCTCTCCCTGCGGTGTTTCCATGTGCCCTCCGGCGAACAACCTTTCGATTCGTCCGTAACACAGGGATTGCTGTCCGCTGGATCGTGTAGCGATCCAGCCACCTAAAGTTGAATACTCGAATGATTGCGGGAAGTGACCCAGGGTTAGCCCATGCGCGCGTAATTGTGCTTCCAGGTCTGGGCCGGAAACACCCGCTCCAAAGCATGCCAGCCTGCTTGTCGCATTAAGCTGCAACAGTCGATTCATCCTGCTCAGATCAATGCATAATACCGGTGTCTTGCTTTTCAGCACATCGATGTGCCCGGTTACGCTCGTCCCACCACCATATGGGATGACATGGAATCCTTTGCGGTTTGCCAGCCCGATCAGGCTCTTTACTTCATCCTGAGAGAGAGGATAGGCCACCCCGTCTGGGAAGGTGTCAACCGTACCGCTTCGCATATCCAGCCAATCGGGAAAGCTCTGCCCACGGGCGTGCAGCAGCCGGTCTTGCGCCTCGGCGCTGATCAATGCGTGCTGTGGCAGCTTGCATTTTGGCAGTCTGGTCAGTACATCTTGCAGGCTTACCTCGCTATCTGGAGATGCTTTTCCCACCCGCTGTTCCAGAAATTCAATTGAAGATGAGCTGACCGGATAAGTGATGCGATCATCACCCCAGCCGTTCCATCGTCTCATGATCTGCCTCCATCATTTCGGTCAGCCTTGCTAGAATTTTGAGTAAAATTATCCAACCTGTTAATAATTCCCGGTAATCTTAAATCAGCCAGAATTTTATAGAAAATAACTAGGTTTTCATTATCTCACGTTCCTTACGTCGGAAATGGATCCCGG
>CAYLPS010000002.1:0-97102 GCA_964385625.1 uncultured Anaerolineaceae bacterium
GTCAGAGGTTTCCATTGCATTTTCTACACCTTTGTCCGAACTTGTGTCCGAACCTAAGAATTTCTAAATAAAAAGGCACACATAAATTTTGTGTGCCTCTGTCATTTACCTGAGAGATTAGCATTTGGACGAATGGATCAACATCCAAACGTTTGCCCCACCGGTGCTGGTAGTAAAGTGCTTACCTGCTTTTCAGAGTTGACAAGGAATGAAGTCTGTTTACCTGAGAGTTTCACCCATGACACGAGCGTTACAGGTTTGCCCCTTCGGTGGCTGGAAAATAACCAGTTCTCTCCTTCAATCCAGAAAATTTACAGGTTGATTTTATAATTTAGCCAATTACTTGTCAAGACCTGATCAGCTCTCCACGTACCCAATCGCCAATCAGCCAGTAACGAAAGTCATGACCATTATTACATTCAACTGCCCCGATAATGCCATAAACCAGCGCTGCTAATGGAACTAATGATAGAACACAAGCCAGAGGAATTAGTAACAACCCCACCAACACAATTGATAGAACCCCAGTTATCGCCCATACCAAGCCGATGAGCAAACCACCACCCAGCCACCAAATCAGCTGGAAGACGAAGGCCTGCATTGATTGGTAAGCTACATAATTCGAGCGATTTTTATAAGCAAGGTAGATCAATAAGGCAGCGATGATCCCCAAGAAGCCTGATACCAGGTTCAGCAGGATGCTTAGATGTGCCAACATTGCCCAGGTACGTTCATCAGATTGCGATAATGGTTGTGAAGAAGTATTCGTTGCTGAAGTAATTTCGTTACCGGGTTGACTTTGATCCATCATCTTTCTCCTATTCGTTTTTTCATTGTTACCCTATATACGAGGGATAGATCTAAAAGTTGCTCATTAATGGATTTGCGCAGAGTTTAGTCTATTATGAGGGTTCGCATTTTGTTCTTTGACCATTCTTTATCGTTTAGCAGAATCGGGAGAGAAAATATTTTATAAATAATCTTTTAGATTATGTTCCACAGCATATGCAGCCGCTTCAGCACGATTGCTGACTCCCAGCTTTGAGAGGATGCTGCTGACATAATTCCGCACAGTGCCTTCGCCCAAGAAAATTGCTTTGGCAATCTCCCGGTTGGTCTTCCCTTCCGAAACCAGCATCAGGACATGGCGTTCCTGCTGGGTTATTGCTGAAAACGCAGAAGCTTCTTCTTCGCGGGCCGCCTTACGCACTTCCTGGAATATGCGCTGGGTAACTGCCGGATCCAGCAGGGCTTCACCGCGACCAACCGCTTCAATAGCCCTGACGAGGTCTTCACCGCCAATTTGCTTCAGTACATACCCGGCTGCTCCTGCCCGGATGGCTGAGAAAAGCATCTCGTCTTCTGCGTAGGAGGTGAGCATGATCACTTTTGTGTCGGGATATTTATCCACGATTTCCTGGCAGGCTTCAATGCCTGAACCACCTGGCAGGCGGATATCCATGACAACCACGTCGGGTGAAAAAGCAGCTACGCGTTCAACTGCTTCACGGGCAGTGCTTGCTTCAGCAACAACTTCGAAATTAGGATGCCTTTCCAGTAAGGCTTTCAGGCCTAACCGGACCACCTCGTGATCGTCAACCAGGAGAATTCTCTGTTTATTCGGCATGGATTTCCCTTAATCTATCAGCTCCCACCTGGAGTAACCTGGGTTTTTCCGGATAGGTCATCCTCTGGCGCAGCAGGATTTTCGCGCCGGAAATCAATAAAACGATATCCCAAGCCACGTTCGGTAAGGATATATACCGGGTTGGTGGGATCTTTCTCGATTTTCTGACGCAAATAATTGATATATAAACGCACATAATGAGGCTGGTCACGATATTCATAACCCCAAACATTGGTAAGGATCTGGTCGTGGGTGACAACCCAACCCGCATTCTGGACCAAATAATAAAGCAACCGATATTCAGTAGGCCGTAAATTGACCAGCTTGTTATCCACCCACACCTCATGGCGATCAAAATCTAGCTTGAGGTGGCTATCAACCTTGATCAACCCATGTGTGCTGTCGCTAGTGAGCTCGGTGCGGCGCAGCACAGCTCTGACACGACTGACCAGCTCACGCGGGCTGAATGGCTTGGTGACATAATCATCCGCACCCAATTCAAGCCCGTGGATGCGCTCCTCTTCCTCGCCTTTCGCCGTGACCATGATGACAGGCACCGGGCTGATGGCACGGATCATTTTCAGCACTTCAAATCCATCCAGATCTGGCAGCATCACATCTAACAAGACGAGGTCGGGCAGAGATGTGCGCAGGCGATCTAGAGCCTGAGTGCCTGTGAATGCTTCAACAACACGGAATCCATCATGTTCCAGGTTTAAACGGATAAACTTAGCCATGCGCTGCTCATCATCAACCACCAATATGCGATAATTCTTAAAATGTGTTTCAGGCAGCATAATTTTCCCGCTTCATTCCCGAACAAACCCGATAATTTCTTCCTCTGCCTTGGTGGGGAGGACTTCGATAAAATTCATGCGATTGAGAGGCCAGATCACGGTCAGCACACTTTCGGATAGGTAATGCAGCTCTTTACCATCTATCCGGCGAGGGCTGTTTACCGTGATGGATAAGTCTGTGGGTTGAGGGAGCTCTTCCACTTCGCCAATGATTGGTTCCTCTCCAGATGGGTGCAGGATGATGGTATATGGCATCGTATTCTCAGCTTTCTTAGCGATTCACAAGCAATTGAATATTCATCTTCCCCAAAGTGAATATATCACCATGAGTGATGGGATACGGTTTATTGGGTACCATTTTTTGACCATTCAATTGGGTTCCATTAGCGGACCCAAAATCCGTTAGCAATGCAAAAGGCTGGCTTATTTCTATCGAGGCGTGCAACCTTGATACGCCATATTCATAGGCATTGTATGGTGCCAGGTCGATATCCGGAAGGATGGGCTGATCTTCAGAAGACCGCCCGATGGTAAAATCGTTAAATCCCTCCAACGGGATCACCTCGCCACTATCGACAAGAAATAAGGAAAGCTTCGCATCACCAGGGGTGGGCGGTGTATCCTGACCAGGCGTTTCTTCAGGTTGATCTCGAAGGCGATCACCCAAGTCTTTTGGGATGATCAGCGTGGGATCTTGAGGGTTGGTAAATTGTGTTCCGCACTCCTTGCAGAACAGGGCGCCAGGTAATTCTTGGTTTCCACAATTCGGACAGATAATCATAGTCTCTTCTGCTGGATCTTCGCTGGTAAAAGCAAAGACCGCGTACCATATTTTATCCTTTTTTCATCCGCTTCGTTAAATGATTGGTTATTACGGATATTTGCGACTTCATCTAATACAGATTGAGCCAGCTTTCTTTCTCCTTTTTGTAACAGGTGTGTTGCCAGGTTCTCCATATGCCGTGCAGCAGAATTTAGATCACCGTTCATCATTTCCTCCCTAGCGCGTTCCTGCATATGATATATGGATAATAGAGTGATCGCATTTAATATGCTCGTAGGTGGGAGGAACCTTACCAGAGATGAGCTAACCTGGCAGTCGAATATCAGGCGGCTTACATAACGCGTCTTTAGCTTGTGGCGGGGAATTTCGTAATTTATGAAGCCACTGGCAAGGGTAAAAAGGGTTTCATTAAGCGGTATTTCGTTGACAGTGAACTCGAATAAGAGGCTGATGGTCCCTAAACGGGGCATCGGACCAATCACCAAAGGGGATATTGGATCTATCGGTGCAGCATCAGGTTGAAGGCGATAGACAGAAGATAATACAACATTTTTAGCCAGCTGGAAATTATAGATAATTTGTTCGGTCAGGCTTGAGCCAAGCCGGCTGATTTCATCGAGGATGGAATTACGGATTTCTGTATTGTCCGAAATGTATTTACATATTCCGCCTGTCTTTGAGGTGATGTGATCTAAAAATCTATCATTCCATTCATTGCCTATGCCGAGGGCGCTAATGCCAATGCCCAGCGCAGAGCATTGGTCAGCAAGCTGCTCGCAATATGACTCATCACCATAAGTACGCCCATCGGTGATAAGGATAATATGGTTCACTCGCTGGCCTGAATGAAACTGGCTAACCTGTGAAAAGCCCATTTCGAGGCCTTTGAATATCTCAGTGCCACCCCCTGCCTGGAGAAGCTGGACTTTCATCTCTGCGGATTTCAGATCATCAAGGCTACCTGGAGCTATGAGCAGCTCAGCAAAATCATTAAATTTCACCAGTGATAAAATATCGTCTGGCTGCAGCTTTCGAAGAATATCAATGGCAGTCAATTTTACGGTATCCAATCGCAACCCCTGCATGGAAGTTGAACAATCAACAACCAACGAGATGTTGAGCGGGATAGATGAGAGCAGGTGATCTGTGTCTGGATGGAGTCTCAGTTCCAACAGGCTATACAGCAATTGTCCTTCAGGCAAACGTACTAATACTGGCTGGCTGTAGGTAATTTTTTGGGACAGGGGGGATAGAATTTCGGATTCGGGGGGCAGGCGGCGATCGTAATCCGCACGTTTCTGAGGATCTGACAATTGTTCATAGGCTTGTTGAACGTCGATAAATAATGCAGTATCCCCAATATGTACATTGGTGTCTGGATGCAAGCGTAACACCAGCTGGCGATAGGCCCGTCGAATCTCTTCCTGGGTGGCATCACGGGGCAGCCTAAGTAGCTCGTAGAAATCAAAATTATCCATGAAGGTTAATCAGACAAACAAACCATAATTGCCGAAATATTATCAGGCCCTCCAGCAGCATTGGCAGCTTCCACCAATAATTGGCAGGCAACTTGTGGGTCACCAGATGAACGAATAATATCAGCTATTTGACTTTCCGAGATCACTCCCCATAATCCATCGGTGCAGAGTAACAACCGGTATCCCTCAACAACTTGCATACTGGCGATGTCGGGATCGAAAGCCTCACCCTGACCCAAGGCGCGATACAGCAGGTTGCGTTTTGGGTGGTTGGAAGCCTCATCCGCAGTGAGCTGACCTATTTCTTCAAGGCGTTTAACCAGGGAGTGATCGTGAGTGAGTAACTCTAATTGCCCATCCGGTAGGATGGAATACGCGCGGCTATCTCCAACATGGCAAATGGTCAGCTGTTCACCCAGCAGGAGTGCAGATGTCAAAGTAGTGCCGCTTCCAAGTGCTTCTTGTTTTATCGCCCGGTGCGCATTCATAACACCATCATGCATAAGCCCCTGGATTGAGATGTCTGGGTTATGGTTTGGTGAAAGAATGGAAGGAAGATAAAAATTATCGATGACGTATTCGGCAAGCTTTGTCACAGCCAAGTTGCTTGCCAGCTCACCGTGCTCGTATCCGCCCATGCCATCTGCCATGATGTATAACCCGAAATTTGTCGTTTTATCATTCGAAAGCAGGGTAGCTGTAAGCGTGAAAATAGAATCTTCATTTTTATCTCGTTGCATACCGACTGATTGTGCTACAGCTACCAATATCTGGGGGATTTCCAAATGAGGCTTGGCTGGAGTGAGTCCTCCCGCTGGTGATGGGGTCAAAGATGTTATGCGATCGCTGGGAGCTGGAACCGTACGCATACCATCTTGCGTGGATAATGGCCTATTTTTTATTGGATTCCGATGAATAATTCGCTTAAAAAATGACAGCACGAAAGAAACTCCACGAGAGTAAATTCAATCAGAGGACAATCGCATATATTTTATGATCATTAGAGCCAAAATATAGCACACCATTGGCAATAACTGCTGTGCCAGTGATTGGACCACCAGTTTGATATTTCCAACGCAGGCGTCCAGTGCGGAATTCAAGGCAATACATGGCTCCATCCACAGAGCCGCAATAAACTGAATCCTGGTAAGCAATGGGTGAGCTAGTTACCTGATTTCCAGTGGCAAAATTCCAAATTTCTCGCGCATTATGAATGTCGATGCAATAAATATGCGAGTCAACCGAGCCGGTAAAAATATAGCTATCTGCAATGAACGGGGTCGAAATTGAGGCTTTCGTCATGCGGAAACGCCAGATTATATAACCTGATTTAGCATCCAGGGCATATAACAAAGTGTCCACTGAGCCAATATAGATCATCCCATTGCTATAGACTGGAGAAGATGTCAGGGCACGCTTGGCTTTAAAGCGCCATTTCGCTTCGCCGCGCAGATCGACACAAAACAAATCGCCTTCTTCTGTGCCGAAGTAGATGTAATCGCCCACTAATAAGGGTGTAGATCGCACCGGCGCGCCAGCATCTGCACGCCAGGCACGCCGACCGCTTAATGCATTCACTGCGTGTAGAAAGGCATCATCTGAACCGACGAAAACATGCCCTTCGGCGATAAATGGGGAGGAACGTATGGGACCGTTAGAATAGTAAGACCAGATTTCCTGGCCTGAGCGCAGATTTATGCAATAAAGACGCTGATCCTCAGAGCCAACATAGATGTTCCCTTCATAGATAGCAGGACGTGAAACGATGCCGCCCTCGGTGGCGAACTTCCAATTGAATTTTCCAGTGGTGGCGATCAGCGAATAGAGGTTGTTATCATAAGCGCCAACAAAAATAGTGCCATTAGAATAGGTGGGCGTACCTCGGATTTCATCTTCGCATTCGAATTTCCACACCGGTGAGATTTCAGCGGAATCACGCGATAACGGTTTTACAGCTGCGGGAAGCTTATGAAGAAGCCCAGTTTTCTTCGCCGACGCCAGCAGCGCTTCTTTCATCACTTCTATGCTGGAGTAGCGCTTTTCAGGCTCATAGGATAAAGCTGTGTAAATGACAGCCTCCAGCTCACTCGATATGGCAGGATTAATTGAGCGGATTTTTCGCTCTTCAAACGAAAATGGGGGCTCCAGGCGCGGATCACGCCTGGTTAGAAGGTGATGTAATGTAGCTGCCAGGGAATAAATGTCCGCACGTTGGGAGCTCTCTCCTTTATACTGCTCAGGTGGAGAGTAGCCCTCGGTTCCAATCATGGTGCCTTTTTGACCAGGCTGGAATGTTTTGGCGATTCCAAAGTCAACCAATAATACATGGTTCTGGTCATTGATCATGATGTTAGATGGTTTAATATCCCTGAAAATAATTGGTTCAGGCTTGTTATTGTGCAGGAAACTAATTACATCGCAGAGTTCAATAGCCCAATTTAGCACTTGAGTTTCATCCAAAAAATCCTCGGTTTCATTAAGGATTTCTTCCAGGTCTTTACCATCGATAAATTCAAGTATCAGATACGAGCGATCATCCTGGGTAAAGTAGTCATAGATCCGTGGGATTGATGGATGGCTCAATGTTGCTAGAATATCTGCCTCTCGCTCAAAGTTGCGGGTAATGGTATCGCGCAGCACCGGATCGCGAGCCAGGTTGATCATCTCCTTGACGGCTACCCGTTTTACGACATTGGGAAAATGGAGATCACGTGCGCTGTATACTGCCCCCATTCCTCCCGTGCCAACCACACTTTGGATCGTATAACGCTTGAACAGGATCACTCCCGGTTGTAAATGGTCGGATGGTTTTCTGGGCGTGACTGATTCGGCCAGGCTGTGGGTGGATTTAGGGTTATCCAGAATTCCTCCTTGAATTTAACGAATTTTTTTAATTATAGCCAGCATTATGAAAAAAAGGAAATCAAAAGGGAGAAACCATAAATTATGATTATTATAACCAAAGAAAGAAATCATTATCGAAGTATTTACAGAATTGCATATGGCTACCAAGATTGATTATAAAAAGGTCCTGAAGCAATTATACGATTCTCCTAAACAAGGACTACATATCGTCGATGTGCCTCAGATGAATTTTCTGATGTTGGATGGAGAAGGTGACCTTAATCAATCGCCTGAATATCAACAAGCCATAGAAGCATTGTATACGCTGTCTTATGGGATTAAGTTTATGTGTAAATTATTGGGTCACGACTATGTTGTGCCATCGCTGGAAGGGTTATGGTGGATCGAGGGTATGCCTGAGTTCAACTTTACCGCTAAGGATCAATGGAACTGGACCATGATGATCATACAGCCCGATTGGGTGACCAGTGGCCAGGTTGAAGAAGCTCGTAAAAAAGCCGTAAAGAAAAAAAGAAATCCTTCATTACCATTGATCAGATATAAAGACTATCATGAAGGTCTCAGTGTACAAACTGTTTATACCGGTGCGTATGCTGATGAAGCTCCATCGATTGCCGAAATCCATCAGTATATTCGTAGCCAAGGTTTCAGCACGAATGGAAGACACCATGAAATTTACCTGGCGGACCCACACAAGGTCTCTCCCGAGAGATTGAAAACTGTTCTACGCCAGCCCATCGTTAAAATATAAGTATATTATGTGCTAAGTATCCCATACTCTTCTTCGCCTACCCCCCCAAAAAAAGAAAGAAGCTACAATCTGCACCAAAACTACGAATTCTATCGATAATCCGATAGTGGTTTTGGTTTGTTACCCAGGATTGTATCAATCTGATCCATCACCTCTTCCGTCAATCGATCTACATAATCTAACGCTTGCATGTTTTCACGCACCTGTTGCGGTTTCGATGCCCCTGTGATGACCGAGCTGACATGCGGATTTTTTAAACACCAGGCAATTGCCATCTGGGCTAAGGTTATTCCCAGGTTAGCAGCAACCGGCTTCAGCTTATTAACTATCTCAAGCCGTTGTTTTGCCGCCTCGTCTTCAAACTCCTCTCGGAGCCATTCATAACCAGCCAGGGTCACTCGGGTACCTTTTGGAATACCTTGGTTATATTTACCGGTCAACATCCCGCTGGCTAATGGGCTCCAGATAGTTGTACCGAGGCCCATTTCCTCATATAACCGGAGATAGTCGTGCTCAACTTTTTGGCGAGTAAACATATTATATTGAGGCTGTTCCATGGAAGGAGGAATAAGATCATATTGCCTGGCGATGGCATATGCCTGCATGATCTGGTCGGCTGTCCATTCACTGGTTCCCCAATAGAAAGCCATGCCCTGGTCGACCAGATAGTTCATGGCGCGCACCGTCTCTTCAATGGGGGTATAAATATCGGGCCGGTGGCAGAACAACAGGTCCACGTAATCCATCTGTAACCTGGCGAGCGAGGCTTTAGCCCCCTCGATGATATGCTTCCGTGACAAACCAGTCTGGTTGGGTTTGTGGCCACCCCAAAAAATTTTGGTCGAAATGACAAGATCTGATCGCTTCCAGCCAGTTTTCCTGATCACATTGCCCATGACCACCTCGGCATTCCCGTGAGCATATGATTCAGCATTGTCGAAGAAGTTAACACCAGCATCATAGGCGGCTTGCATGCACCCCAGCGATGCATCCTCATCGATTTGCCCACCCATGGTGACCCAAGCACCTAATGAAAGCGCTGAAATTTCCAATCCCGATTTTCCTAAATGACGGTATTGCATGAGTTTTTCCCTTCTAAACAAAGTTTCCCCAAGAATCTAGCTGTTAAAGAGATAATTAATGCTAAATCCCGGGATCAATCACTTTTATCATTGAATGGTCCCAGACACTGATAAACCAGAGCCTTATTTTATGATCGCCTGTGGATTTTACCACGACTGCTATCGAATAATTTTTGATTAGCAGCGGCCAGAAGAGTGAAGCTTGTATGGCTGTAGTCAATATCGGGTGATATTGGGATTGGCGTTGGACCATCGAATGCGGCAATCACCCCACCTGCTTGTTCAACCAGCAGCCATATTGCAGCGAGGTCCCATATTTTAGGGATGGAATCCAATGCTAATAAGGCAGTACCCCGAGCCACCATGCAGAATGAGTAGGCGCTTGAACCCAATATGCGCGGCTTATATGGGATGTTGATGTCGAAATTACGAAAGCTACGCGAACAACAGGCAAAGAAAGACAAGGGATGTGCAGGATCGGGTGGTTGGGTCGAGATAGGTTTTTGATTGAGGAATGCATCTGCACCGCGCCGAGCGGTATAGAGCTCATCTATCAGGGGAAAATAGATTACCGCTATTTCTGGATAGCCATGGATCAGGCGGGCAATGGATATTCCCCAGATTGCAAGGCCCAGGCTAAAATTCGTGGTGCCATCAAGGGGATCAATCACCCAGGTGGGAGATTCGATATCTGCTACCGAATGTGAAGATTCCTCACTGATAATCTGGTCGCCCGGAAAATGAGCATTAATTTCCCGCGTGAGGTACTGATCGGCTGCAAAATCTGCGTCCGTTACCACCGTATGATCGGGTTTTAGCATGGCATTCACCCCTGAAGGGTCGTAATATTTCCGTAAAAGCTCTCCTGTTTGCAAGGCAAGTTTTTCGGCGAATTCCAATACATCATTCATCTGTCATTATTCCTTCATGTCAGGCATATATTGATCAGGAGTGATATTTGGGACTTTTGGGATGAAAAACGCCAGCACAGCGGCAACAAACCCGAAAATTGCCGTCCACTCGAAAGCCTGGTGGAGACCATAATGATCCGCTAAAATCCCGATGCCCACCGACGATAAAGATAGGCAGATAAAACTAATCGTCATGTACAACCCATTGCCAATGGAGCGATGGGAGGGGAAATGATCCTGGACAATAGCAAGCATCACGGGTTGGGCAGACAGGCTGAAAATACCTGAAAGGATCAGGATAGGGATGATCAGCCAGCTGCCAGCTTGCAAGAAAAACAGCATTGTAATTGGTGCCAGAACCGAAACAGCAATAAGTACAGGTTTTCGCCCAAGCTTATCGCTGAGCGTGCCACCCACGAACGCTCCCACTACCCCTGCAAACTCATAAATGGCTAACGTTGTTCCAGCTTTCCAAATACTGGCGCCTTCACTTTCCATCAAGGTAGGCAAATACACCCCTAGAGCAGTCACCAGGAAACTACGGAAGAAGGTCACCCCAATCAAAGGTATGAACAGCCGGCGAAGGGCAGGTAATACTTCTCGGATAGAATTCTGTTTTTCCACATGGACAGGGATACTCCGAAAACGAAAGAAAACTGCCAAAGAAGTGATCCATCCTGGTATGGCAATCGGGAACATCCCACCCAGTGTAAAGTGAAGTAATGCCCATGACGCCAATAACGGCCCGACAGTGCGACCCAGCTCTCCGCCAGCCATTTGCAGGCTCATCCCCTTACCAACCTGGTTGCCAGATGAACGGGCTATCATGGCTGGAGCGATAGCGTGAAAGCATGCGCTGCTGAAGCCGGTGATGAGAAGTAAAACCACAAGGTCCAGATAATTCGGTGCGATACCTAGCAGGCTCATCAGCGTCGCTGTGGCTGCAGGAGCAAGAATGACCATGACTCGCAGGTTGACTTTATCATCCAGATAGCCGATAACCGGGTTTAATAATGATGGGAGCTGGGTGAACGCTGAAAGTGAACCCGCCTGGGTGTAGGTTAGAGATAGCTTCTCGATGAGGCTTGGCAAAAGAGGCGCCAAAAATGCAGTGTATGTATCGTGCGTGAAATGCGCACCGACGATCGTCAGGACGCGACTTAATTGAAAGCCTGAGCTTTTTTCTTGCTCCAGCTCGAGTGCTGTGTGTGAAGAAATATCAATCATCTATGATAATGAGCGTGAATTCACGATTTCAATATAATCCTGGCAAATCGAAGGCTCGCTGGCAATACCCAGCGATTGGATTAATTCGCGTGCCACGAGTGCTTTATGCTCCGCATCCCTGCGACTCCAGGTACGGCTCTTTACTTCCAAGTAATGCCCCAAGGAAGGATTATCCATTCGATCCAGGTTCACATAAAATTCCAGGCCATGGTATAAAATACGCCAACGTAAGCGGTGTTTTTCGATTACGATTTCTTGCGAGGGTTTGAAATATTCGCGATAAAACCGCAGACTATGGATGGCAGGCGCAATAAACCGGCTTCGTGATAGCAAAACATCTTTAGGAAAATTACCTTCACGGGTTGGGCCTAATAATGTAAGGCGGTAGCGAACACTACTAATTTCATTGTCTGGACCAATGGCTTCATCTTCTCGATAACGTAAATAACCTTGATCGGCATCCAAGAACGAGAAATAGGTATCGTATTCGTGGTAATGGCGATGATGCAAGATTTCGATGCCCGGTTGTGATATCGCCGAAGTGACAATTTGCGGGTCGGATAGAGCCACTTTTACCTGCACCTCGTAGCTCTCTTCTTCGGTGGCGCCTCCAATGGCGACCAGCTTGGAAAGAACCGAGTGCTCGCGTTCCAAAAGGAAGGCGTCGATGCGTTGGGCATATTCTGCTGCCCGGGCAAGCAAATCCCCTTCGCTAAGCGTGAGTAACTGCTGGTCACGCATCAGCCACTTGCCATTGACCATCACATCGGTAACATCGCTTGCATGGGTAGCGTATACCAATTGCGCATATATACCGTCAGCCTCGCGTTTGAAGCGGGGTGAATTATGCACACGGGAATTATCAACCAGGATTAGATCCGCTCGTTTGCCAGCTTCCAGGGAACCAGTGAGGTTGCCAATTTGCAGAGCTTCAGCCCCCATGCGTGTAGCCATGTTCAGCGCAATGCGAGCGGGCAGTGCAGTGGGATCGCCACTGGTACCTTTCGAGAGAAAAGCCGCCAGACGGATTTCCTCGAACATATCCAGGTCATTATTAGAAGCTGTGCCATCTGTGCCAATGCCGACATTCAGCTTAGCTTCCAGCATCTTGTTTACTGGAGCAAAACCGGAGGCTAATTTTAGATTGGAGGATGGATTATGGGCCACACCCACCTGGTGATGTAAGAGGGTTTTGATCTCACCATCGTCCACATGGACGCAATGCGCCGCTAAAACTTTGGCTTCGAATATATCCTGCTTTTTAACATAAGGTATCACTGGCATGCCAAAATCCTTGCGACTGTTCTCCACTTCTTGCCTGGTTTCAGATAGATGGATCAACAGGGGCACATTGAACTCCTGGGCTAATGCAGCGGCAGAGTGCAGGATTTCATTGGTGCAGGTGTATGGTGCATGCGGACCGACTGCGGGAACGATCAGGGGATGCCCCAGCCATTTTTGCACGAAGTTCCGGCTTCTTTCCAGCGCTTCTTCATAATCACGCGCATCGGGGCCGGGGAATTTCAGGATAGTTTGAGCACACACTGCCCGTAAGCCGGCCTTCTCGGTGGCCTGTGCTGTATCATCTTCGAAATAGTACATGTCTGCAAAACAGGTTATCCCCGAACGGATCATCTCAGCGCACGCCAGCTGAGTGCCAAGCTGAACAAAATCAGGCGAGACAAACTGCCGTTCCACGGGCATCATATACCCCATCAGCCACACATCCAGCCGCAAGTCATCAGCAAGGCCTCTCAATAATGTCATGGCAGCATGGGTGTGAGCGTTAACCAATCCAGGCATGAGCACCTTTCCGTGACAATCGATGGCCTGTTCAGATGTGTATTGCTCGCAAATTGCGGTTTCAGCGCCAACCGCAAGGATATGATCTCCTTGGATAGCAATGGCACCTGGCTCATAGATCGAAAAAGCTGCATCCATGCTAACCAGGATTGCGTTTTTAAGAATGAAGTCAACTTTTTGGGTCATCAGGGATCCTTCTGAGTAAATCCAGACTGTAATTGTAAGCCCATTTTGAGGCGTAGTCATTCGGCCCAGAATACTGGCGGCTATGTTGCTGAGTATGATGGGGGGTAATTAAAACCAGCGACACTTCATGTGCCTGTGCAGATCGCATCAATGAAACGCCTAATCCAACATCCGCATGATTGGATTGGCGATAGGCATCGGTTAATTTTAACAGCTCATTCATGGATAGGGGTTCAGTGAGCACCTGTCCTGCAATATATGGGCCTTCAATGGATGCCAGGTGCCGTACCACATGACCATGCAAACCAGCCTCGCAGACAGTGAGTGTCCAGGTATGCTCGATTATGCTTTTTAATGCCGCTTCTTCGAGCGTATCGGCATCTGCGCCATAAATCCACTTACCGAGGCGTTCACGCAGCGTTTTTTCGATAGGGTAGATCAGCTTTGCTGCAGCCTGTTCCGATCCAGCTTTTACCGCGATGCGCACATCCACCTGGCCAGAATGAGCTGCCAGGCCGACAGTTGGATTGCTCATCTGCTCCAGATCACCAATCAGGGTATCTATCTGAGATTCTCCCACCCCAATGGTGTGCAGGATGCGGGTTTGGATTACTCCATGGAGATCGAAATGTTTTTGTAAGAAGGGGATGACGGCACGATCCATGAGGTAAGACATCTCACCAGGAACACCTGGAAGGGCAATAATCATCCGAGCCTGGTATTCGACGATGAAAATTGGCGCTGTGCCAACCGGGTTTTCGATTCCAATTGCCCCTGCCGGAATAAATGCCTGCCGGCGGTTATTTTCGGTTATTGTACGGCCCAGGTTCGTAAACCGCGCTTCTATTTGCGCCCACAGCTCAGGGTGAAATTCAAGTTGCACATTCATCGCTTGGGCGACTGCTTCGCGGGTTGGATCATCTACGGTGGGGCCTAAACCCCCGGTGGTGATGATAATCTCATTGCGTTCCATGGATTGCTGAATTGCCTCAGCGATACGCTTTGCATTATCGCCAACAGTAATTATGCGATACACATCGATGCCCGCTTCACGCAAGCGACGGGCAAGGAATTGAGCATTGGTATCAACGATCTCGCCTAATAACAGTTCAGTACCGATAGTGATGATCTCTGCAGACGGCATAAAATTATCTCTGTTGAGTTTTATCTATTGCAGTGAAATTGGCCTAAACCATACCAAAATCACTATTCATAAAGCGTTTATCCTGATTGAATTTCTTCCATCCCCAGGTAAGCCATTTTTACCATCTCATTCTGCTGAAGGTTCACTTATATTTAAGTTTTCGATTTTAATATTAAGATGCGGATACGTCAAGTTATTCGTGTAAGGTGTTAGCCCAAGGTATTAGAGTCCCTTTTGTGCAAAGTCATACGTGTAAAGAATTAACGATATTTTTCTAGCTCGATAGTTGTCACCACGATAAAACCATCCATTCCTAAAACAACAAAATAATACCAGAGACAATTTTATGGTCTGGCAAGCACTGCCATGAAGTCAAGCGCAGACCACGAATCCAAAAACTGGATCAAAGGAACATCTATGAAATGTGAGCCATTTAATATTGCTACACTGGAGGGTGAATAACCAATCAATATCACGGTATGCTCATAACGGGAAACGATGGTGGTATTGCCATTAGAAGATGCGGTGTAGTATCTGGGGGTGCCGTTTACCAGGTTCAAGGAATAATCGCCAATGATCCAGACAATTACCGGGTCACCCGAAGCAATCTCAGCTCTAAGCTCATCCCAGCTCAGCGATTTATATGCTACTGCGGGCAAGCCATAATCACCCAACAGGTCTGCAACCGGCGAAGAATGGACACCGTAATCGTTGGGAGGAATGTTCCCCCAGACACCATCTGGATCTCCCACAAACCCAATTTCAGGATCATCAGAAGTGTGGAGGTGGTTGAGAAAGTCGATTTCATCGATATTGACGCCAAAATGCCTCGCCCAATCCACTGCTGAGCGAGATTCGCAATCTAAATTTAGTTGCTGATCCTCGCCCGACATTCCACCGATGTAGGCATCGGGAGGTAGCGTAACCGGGGTTGGGGAGGGTGTGGGTTCAGGCATTATTTCGGCAATCTTCGCCTCCAGGCACCAGTGATTCAATGCACCCGTATCATTTACATAATGATCAGATACATTCAACCTCCAGGTACTATTCACAGACTGGCCATTAAACACATAAAAGCTCTCACTGGGAAGGTAAATCCCAGAAATGGCGTTGGGAAAAGCAGCGCATTTTTCGTCGACGGGTTGGGCCGCAGCATCACCGAGAATTGTGACAATATTATCATAACCACAATGGTACTGGGAGCTTCCTGGGCGATTGATAGCCGTTATGGTTTGTTGGGTGTTTATATTGCTAAGGGTGACCACCAAATCACCAACATAAGTGTGGCTGATATCAAGATATAAGCGTAGATCGAGCAACAAACGCTGATCGTTTATGTAAATATCATCATTTACACCCGGGTCATAGTTATCGGGAATGTAAAGAGGATTTCTTAAGGTATCACAATAGTAAACTACCTGAGGTGGTGGAGGTGGAGGGGTGGGAGTATTTGTTGGATTAAAGAAATCCCTGAGCAAACCGGGCAGGTATGAAAATTGAGTCGACAGCGGCGTGGAAGTCTCTGTGGAAGTCAAGATCGATGATGCGGTGAATGTCGATGTAGAAAAGCGATATTTACCCGGGGTGGGTGTGTTAGTGAATAATAAGGTCGGTGTGATTGGCTGAGCAAGAGTTGATTGGTCAGGTGTGGCCGTTGCTGTTCCCGTAATCGGGAATCTGAGGCGTGTAAAATTACCTGTGGACACTATCGAATTATCGAATTCTATTGGCCTGGCGAGCACGGGAAGGGAAACAAGAAAAAAAACTAATAAGATCATCAATACAAGCAGAACAAGCTGGAAAGAGATCTGGGACTGCCTCTGCATATCGATATTTTAAATCACATAGGCGTTTAATGGAAATGGAATCTGGATTTAATGCAGAATACAGGTTACATGCCTGTATGGTAAAATGGAATGCCGTATGGATAAATCAGAATTGCAGGTATTACCAGCCCCCCCAAAATTAATAGCCTCATTGCGGGCAGGTTTTGATGCGATCGCCAATCAAATTGGTGTGATTTTAATTCCCATCGCCATTGATCTATTATTATGGATAGGTCCTCATTTGCAGGTGAAGACCTTGTTAAATCAATATTTCAATTCCTTGTTATCTGAATCTTCTCTGATCACGCGTCAGACTGGGGATGTATTATCAGCTGTGACCGATGCTTTGCGCTCAATAGCAGCCCAGTTCAATTTATTAAGCTTTCTGAGGACCATTCCAGTGGGAGTTCCCAGCCTGATGGCTTCCAGACAACCGCTGCAAAATCCCTATGGATCCCCTGAACTAATAGACATAACTAACCCAGTCATGGTAATAGGGGTCATCCTTGGTTTGGTAATCCTCGGCCTGGCCTTTGGCAGCATATATTTCATCCTGGTTGCCAGGGTCTCATTACGTAGTATGACCGAGCCGAGAAATATCATCCGTGAATGGGCATGGGCATCACTCCAGGTCATCAGCCTGACAGCCGCGATGCTCCTGCTGTTTGTTATCATCAGCATCCCATCCAGCTGTGTAATTTCAGCAATTGCGCTAATTGGCATTCCACTCGGTCAATTCGCCTTTTTTCTATACTTTGGTGTGCTGTTATGGCTGGCGTTTCCATTGTTATTTTCAGCACACGGGATATTTGTAAACCATAATAATGCACTTGTTTCAGTACAGAGAAGCATGACGCTGACCAGGATGACCTTGCCAACCACATCCGTTTTTTTCTTATCCATCTTGGCGCTCAGCGAGGGGTTGAATATCCTGTGGCGAATACCACCCGAAAGTTCATGGATGACGCTATTAGGACTAGCGGGACACGCATTTATCACCAGTGCCTTGCTAGCAGCCAGCTTCATCTATTACCGTGATGCAGATCGTTGGTCGCAAGAAATGTTGAAGATCCTCAAAGCAAAACGAGAAGCAATCGTTTAATACTGGGAAACTGCTGGAGGTAGGTGTGGCTGACAATAAGGTGCCGTTATCTTACGAAGCTAAAGATATCCAGGTTCTGGAAGGTCTTGAAGCAGTTCGCAGGCGTCCCGGTATGTACGTGGGTGGTACAGATATTAAGGCTCTGCATCACCTAGTATATGAAGTGGTGGATAACTCCATTGATGAAGCCCTGGCTGGCGTTTGCGATCGGATCGATGTGGTGATCAATGTAGATAGTAGTGTGACGGTCAGCGATAACGGCCGAGGTATTCCGGTGGATATGCATCCCACCATGAAAAAGTCAGCTTTGGAAGTGGTAATGACGGTTTTACATGCAGGAGGGAAATTCGGCGGGAGCAGTTACAAGGTTTCCGGAGGCCTGCATGGGGTGGGCGTTTCAGCAGTGAATGCTCTTTCTGAGTGGTGCGAGGTGGAAGTAAAGCGGGACGGTAAAAAATACTTCCAACGATATGAGCGCGGTTATCCAAAAGCCCCGGTGGCTATCATCGGCAAGACTTCACCCAAAGAAACCGGATCAACGACGACCTTTAAATTTGATAGTGAAATCTTTAAAGGCGACATGGATTACAAGTTCGATACGCTAGCACAAAGATTTCGCGAAATGGCTTTCGTAACCAGGGGAGTAACGATTTATTTCAAGGACGCACGCATTAATCGTGAAATGACCTTTTACTTCGAGGGAGGTATTACCTCTTTTGTAAGATATTTGAACCGCAATAGAGATGTATTGCACCGGGTGGTTCATGTGGAGAAGGAAATTGATGGCATTAGTATTGACGCAGCCATCCAATATACTGAATCATACGCTGAATCAGTATATTCTTTTGCCAATACCATCAACACGGTGGATGGTGGCACCCACCTCACCGGCTTACGTGCGGCAGTCACGCGCACAATCAATGATTACGCAAGAAGGAGTGGAATGCTCAAGGATGCCGACCCAAACTTCACTGGAGATGATACGCGTGAAGGATTAACCGCCATTGTGAGCATAAAACATCCTGACCCGCAATTCGAAAGCCAGACGAAGGTCAAGCTGATGAATCCAGAAGCGCAGACGCTGACACAGCAAGTGGTTGGCGACCGGTTCAGCAGCTTTTTGGAAGAGAATCCCACGGCTGGCAGGGCAATTGTGCAGAAATGCCTGACTTCAGCCAGGGCAAGGGACGCGGCAAAGAAGGCCCGTGACCTGGTGATCCGTAAATCAGCCTTGGAGAGCTTGACATTACCTGGTAAGCTGGCAGATTGCTCTGAGCGGGATCCTGAAAAAACCGAGCTCTATCTGGTGGAGGGCGAGTCAGCCGGTGGCTCAGCCAAGCAAGGACGAGACAGGCATTTCCAGGCTGTACTTCCCCTGCGTGGGAAGATCCTGAACACAGAACGCGCCAGGCTGGATAAGATCCTGGCCAATAATGAAGTGAAGGCTTTGATCTCGGCTTTGGGCACAGGAATTGGCGATAATTTCGATATCTCTGGCTTGCGCTATGGGCGGGTGATTGTGATGACCGATGCAGACGTAGATGGCAGCCACATCCGCACGCTTTTGCTGACCTTTTTCTTTCGTTATATGCCCACCCTTATCGAGGAAGGTCACCTGTATATTGCCCAACCACCTCTGTATCGTTTGGCGTATAAAAATCAGGTGAAGTTCGCATACACCGACAGCCAAAAGGATAGCTTGATGAAGGAAATTGGCGCTTCTCCTGACCGCATATCCCTGCAGAGATATAAGGGTCTTGGAGAAATGAACCCTGAACAGTTGTGGGAGACAACCATGGACCCGAATGTCCGCACGCTTTTGCTGGTTACCATTGATGATGCTGCAGAGGCAGACCGGACTTTCGATATGCTGATGGGCTCTGCCGTACCCCCCCGCAGGAGGTTCATCCAAACTCATGCCCGGGATGTGAAGAACCTGGATATCTAGATGCATATATCCTGTTCGAAGGTGATATTAGAGGTGGCATTCCCTGGATTTATCCGAATCTCATAGAAGTCAATTGCCGGGTTGGATCTTCCAAGAGGATTGCCTGGTTGAATTCCGATATTTTCCCCCCAATCTAAAAGAAATCCCAAGTTAAATGGTCCATTTATTTGCTGATTCATCACATCCTCCAAGTTGGTATTGGATCGTATAATAGGATCTGGCATTCATTCATAATGCCCAAGCTGATGATTGCAGAACGCATACACTCACGTATAATTAATCTCTAATGACATTGGAATCTGGCATATTGCTGAACAATCGTTACCGCATTGCCGAAGTATTGGGGCAAGGTGGAATGGCAGCGGTTTATAAAGCCATTGATGAAAATCTTGGGGTAGAAGTGGCAGTGAAAGAAAATCTTTTCACTACTGATGAATATGCCCGCCAATTCAGACTTGAAGCAACAATTTTAGCCAGCTTGCGCCAGCCCAACCTTCCCAGAGTTTCAGATCACTTCGTTATCGAACCGCAAGGGCAATACCTGGTGATGGATTTCATCGAGGGAGAAGACCTGCGCCAAAGGTTAGACAGGTTAGGCCCGCTAGCGGAACAAGAAGTGATCATAATCGGTGTGGCGATATGTGAGGCAATCGCCTATATGCATTCCAGGGTACCGATGATCCTTCACCGGGATATTAAACCCGGGAATGTGCGTATCACACCTACAGGACATATCTTTCTGGTGGATTTTGGCCTTGCCAAGCTCGTGGAGGGGCGTGAAACGACACACACAGGTGCACGAGCGATGACCCCAGGATACTCACCCCCTGAACAATACGGCACAGCTCGTACCGACTGCCGCTCAGATATCTATTCCCTGGGTGCAACATTATATTGTGCGCTGACGAATGCATTACCAGAGGACAGCTTTGATCGCGCCATGAATCGGGTGAAGCTAACCCCCATCCAGAAACATAATCCCAGGGTTTCGGACCAAGTCTCGCAAATCATCGACAAATGCCTGGCTATTGAGCCAAAAGATCGCTACCAGACTGCAGATGAATTACGCTATGATTTAATGGAGGCCAGGAGTATCTCCAGGAGGAAATTACCCCTAGAATTGGTGTTGACACCTCCTCCCATAACACTTAACGACCATTTACCGGCTGCATCGATGGACCAGCTGGGGAAAAATAAGGCCATTGAACATCAAAAAGCAGACCTTGCAAAGCGGGTGACCACTCGACCCCTTGCCCCGGGAGCCGACGAGCTAGAATTGCCCGTAAAACCGAAGAAATCCAGGAAGTCACCTACCTGGTTATTGCTGCTCATCATACCCATCCTGCTGATCAGTGGATTTGCTTCTTATGTTATCAAGCCAGAGGCGGTTAAGCAAATGTTTGGATTTGTTATACCGGGTCTTCAACCGACAGCTACAACCACATCAGCAATACCTACCAATACCCGCATACCCACGCTCGCAATTATTGCCAATACTCCATATCCAATTATTACATCGACTCAAACACTGAATCCATCGCCAACAGAAACTTATACTCCCCTACCTTCGCCAACGATTACCCAAACGCCTCCACCAACACCCATGGGTGGGGCTGCCCAGATCGCCTTTTCATCAAATCGTTCAGGCGCGGCAGAGATTTGGCTGATGAACCTGGACGGGAGTGGACTTAAACAAATCACTGATATCCCAGAAGGGGCGTGCCAGGCAGAATGGTCGCCAGATGGCACGAAGATCGTGTTTATCTCACCATGTGTGAGTCATAAAAATTCATATCCTGGTGCGAGCCTTTTTATCATCAACGCAGATGGCTCTGGCATGGAACCGCTACCCAGCGCACCTGGTGGAGATTATGATCCCAGCTGGTCACCTGATGGGAACCAGATTACTTTTACGTCATTAAGAAAAGGTGGTGTTCCAGGCATTTTCATCATCAATCTAGAGGATAATTCAGTTACGTCGTTGGTGGAAAATGAAACAAGGGCGATCTACCAACCTGCCTGGTCACCAAAGGGGAATGAGATTGCTTATGTCAACAGCGATAACCGCATTTGGGTGATGGATGTGAATGGAGCAAACCGGCGAAGTTTAATTGTTGGCGGGGGTGATTATCGCCTCAATAATCCGGCATGGTCACCGGATGGCTCAGTGGTTATCTTCAACCAATCAGTCCTGTCAGACACGACAGGAGCTACAGAACTGATGGCAATCCCCTACACAGATACGGGCGCGATGCCCGTCGAAGTGGCAAATTCGCAGCTATCGATAGATGCAAGTTATTCATTTGATGGTTATTGGTTGTTATTTACCAGCTGGTATTCAGCGAATCATGACATATACATCATGCGCCCCAATGGGGTCGACCGACAGGTGATCGTTAATAATCCTGCCTATGATTTCGATCCTGCGTGGCGGCCTTACATCATCAGCCTGCCTTAAGTCCTGTCAGGTATTTTTCACGGTTGGCATTCCGGGCAATTTTCCCGCTGCTGGTCTTGATCAGCCAGCCACGTTCGACCAGCTTAACCAGTCGTAAAGCGATGTCAGACCCACGCGTGACCCGCAGCCTGATTTCATCGGCAAGGCGCTCAAATTCAGGTAAATCTTCAAGCTCATCCAAACTTCGGTTTATACCAGCGGCGTCAACTTCCGCAATGATGACAACATCTTCTGTGCCAGTCATCTCATTTGGGATGCCAAAAGCCGCCACGCGCCCAGGGTGAATGCCTTTGACTTCGCCGGCAAGGTTTTCCAGATCTTGTGGATAAATATTTTTTCCACCAACGATGATCAGATCTTTTTTACGCCCGGTGACATAAACCTCGCCATTGGCAAGATAGCCCAGATCACCAGTGAGATACCAACCTTGATGGAATGCATGGGCATTGAGGTCGGGACGGTTGTAATAACCGGTTAACATACAATCACTGGAAATGGCAATCTCACCCAGGTGGCGATCAGGGAGCTCAACCAGATGCTCATCCAGGATCATTATTCTTGTATTGTCGATGGGCAAGCCTGCCGAAAGCATGTTTATGGCCTCATTATCGTTCACGGCTGGGGTAGCGAGGTGATCCATCAGCAAGCCCCGCTGGCTGATCTTATCGACGATAACAGGCGTCTGAATCCCTCCTTGAGATACGGCGAATACATTCTCTGCCATGGCATAGCATGTTGTCAACGCAGGGGGACGTAATCCATACGGCAAGAAGCGCTCCAGGAACATTTGGTGACTTTTCCAGTACATCGGCTCTGAACAATTACTCACCGCTCGCCAGGATGATAAGTCAACACCCTGTAGGTCACGGTCGCGAATTTTTTGGGCGCAAAAATTAAAAGCGAAGTTTGGCAGCCACGAAAGTGTGCCTTTGTAGCGTGACACTGCTTGCAGCAACATATGAGGGGCACGAATCCAATCAAATGGGGAAATCAGCACCAAGGGAACCCCGGATAATATGGGAAGCAAGAAACCAGCGATCAAACCCATATCGTGGTAGAGCGGAAGCCAGCTGACAATCACATCGGATCGAGCAAGCTTCAAGGCGCGCGTATAACTGTTTAGCTGGTTAAAAATGGCCTGGTGGGATAATGCGACTCCTTTCTGCAGGCCAGTGGTACCGGAAGAATGCTGCAGGAGCACGATCTCTGCCGGCAGGCGATTTAAACCAGAATCAAAGGAAGGCAAGGCTGAGTTTGGTAAAGTTACGACCTGGTTTGAAGTAAGCGTAACTCTCACCGAACTGCCCGGAATAATTGCCTGGCTGACTTCCTCTTTAAATTTGGGGTAAGTGACCACCGCGGCTGGCTTAGTAATTTCAAAGAGTGAAATGAGCGAGCGGCGGTAATGCTCGGGGGAAAGCTTCTCGGTAAGAAAAGGCATGATCGCTGGTATTGAGCCATTAAGGATGGCGCCAAAGAAGGCGCACAACAAGTCTGCCCCGTGCTCAAGGATCAAGATGACCACTTCACCGGGTTGAACACCGGCTTGCTGTAAGGCGAGGGTATATGCAGAAGAACCCTGGACCAGGTCCTCATAGTGGATCAACTGCTCGGGTGCATGATTGAATAACAGATGTATCGCCACAGAGCGCGGAGCCTGAGCATTGATATGCAATAGCCTTTCAGCAATGGTATCCACGATCAGCCTATCACATTCGCGATTTAACCAGATTGACTAATTGCGACAATGTATCGAATGTCTGCCGATTAAGCTCGGTATCATCGATGTATACGTGATAAGTTTTTTCAATGAAAAGGGATAAATCCACCAGGCTGAACGAATCGACCAGGCCATTGGATATTAGCGGCTCATCAGGTGAAAGCGACCGCTTGGGCTGTTTAAGGATTTGTGTGGTGATATATGTTGAGATGGTTTGGGTAATCTCGTCGGTCATACTTCTCCTTGGTTGCCGGGATGAATTTGCTTCAAGGCTGTTGCATTAATCCACGCCGGACTGCATCCAGTGCTTGCAGGGCGGTAAGGTTGCGGACTGACCAGCCAGATTGCGTGCCAGCCGGATCATTATAAAAAAAGTAGCCTTCGCTATGGGTAAGGTGGAACATATCGGGCTCTCCCGAAGCGTTATAAGCTATCAGACCATGGCTGGGTAAGGGTTGGACGGCTGCCCAAAAATTCCACAGGGGGATATCGTATTCATATGCCAGGGCAGCGATGGTCTGATTGATCAGGTTATTACCTTCCAGGTTATCTGCTTTCGTGGCGAGAATGGGTACAACTCCCTGGTTGATGGTGTATTCAATGATCCGGCGCATATAGGATTCATAATTTTCTGGATGACCTGCCCACCATTCTTCCAGGCTGATGATTGCCACGCTTGGGTTTTGCAGGCGGAACTCACACTGGATCGGGTTTTCACTGGATTCGCATTGAGTCGGGTCTGCTCGCAGGGGAGATAAGATGGCAGCGGCATTGAAACCGCCCTTGACAGAGAGGCTCTGACGAGCAAATGAACCTGCATACCAGTCTATCGTGACTTGTAAATCAACGTAATCGCCAAGGTTGTATTGTCCGGGCACATCGAAGTAGCTCAGGAAATAGGTGGGAATGCTCTGGCAATCGCCGATCTTGGAAAATGCATGGGGATCATTTCCCATCTCGATTCCACGTTGGTAAATGGATCGCGCGGATTGGCTGACCGTGGGGATGATGGGTAAGCTGTTCCATGCATCTGGAGGGGAGGTGGTGAGTATATCAGGTGGAAGCTCGGGCGTACTTTTCGGGGTTCCACTGGCTCGATCAATCGAACTGGAAGGGGCAGTATCTGCCTGTGTTGTAGATACGGTATTGGTAAGGTTCGTTCCTGGGACTGGTGTACTATTATTAAAAACCTTCGTCGCCGTACCAGTAAAATCAGGAACAATGGGTGTGGTATCAGCCTGATTAGCGGTGCAAGCAACCACGCATAACAGGAAAATTACCAATAAAAAAAGGATTGGACAGAAGGCGGGGACTTTTATTTCAAGACGCATATTTATTTATGGATTCACCTGGGCAAGGATTGCGTTGGCAAGCTCAGTGGATAATATTTGCGAGCCATTAGGAGTCATATGTATGGCACTGTTGGTAAATTGATCTGAAGAGACAGAATTCCATTCATCGAGGCATATCCAGCCATTGTTCTGGCAGGTTTCGTTGAAGATTTGGCGATACTGGTCATATGCCCAGCGTGGGTAGAAAAAATTATACCGGATGTTGGAGTTTTCGCCATGGCTGATAAAAATTGGCTCATTTACAAAAATGATGGGTGTATCTCCTATGAGCTGCTTACCTGCCTGTAAAACATCAATAGATAAATTTTGCATGTTCAAGATAGGCGGCTGAAGGCCATGGAAAGTCTCATCTGGATCCAGGTTTTGCTGGGGGGGATTGTAATCAGCCTGGTAATTCTGGTCGATGCCTGTGGAAGCCCACATCACACCATAAAGCTGCAGGCGCAAGATATCAGCGAGGTCACGGCGCCGTCCGAATAGGGTGGACTGAAGTATATTGCGGTCGAACAAGCGTGGATCTGACGGGTCTAGGTTCAAATTAAATTTCGTGATTAAATTTCGTACCAATTCAGCATTATTCTGAAGAATGGGTGAATCGAGCTGAATGGTGACCGGTAATGATTCCAGTGTGATCATCCAGATGACCAAATCAGGCTTGTATTGTATGGCAGCATGAAGGATAAGCAGGTCTTTGGTCAGGGAGAGAGTTGGATATCCCAGGTTGTATGCCCGCACTGTCTTCCCATCCAGCCTCAGATTGGCCTTATTCAAATAAGCGGATAGGGTATTTTGCGGTTCTAACAGGTAACCCCATACGGATGAATCGCCAAGAAGCAATACACGGTATTCATCCAGAGGCTTATTACCGTCACAGAGCTCGTGGGAGGCAAGCATGGCTTCCAGATTATTCATGCTCAGGTTGTATGCCAGGGAGGGATTTTCTCCAAAGGGCAATCGGACTCGTCCAGGGAAAATAAGGTTATATGCTGATAGGCGGCCAAGGGCAGGTATAGGGTCCAACGGAACAAATAGAAAGTTAATCATAAAAAATAGCAGGATTCCCTTTATGACGACATACTTTAATGAAACCTTTTGTTCTAGATCCATACTGCCCTTTGCAATGGTTTATCCGATTCCAAATAACTTCAGGAAAGTGTGCCAGGACTGGACAGGATAGGATAGAGCAAACCACACCCATCCAAGGCTTACGTACTGAAAGGTCAAAAATGTGCTACCAATGCCCAATAATCGATTGAGGTTAGCATGATTATCCAGTGCCGATGTTTTGGGCTTGATCAGGTTGGACCAGCGATTATGAACAAAAAGACCAACACCATGCCAGGCACCCCAGATGGCAAAATTCCAACTAATGCCATGCCATAAACCTATCAAAGTGAAAGTACTCAACTGGCCAATAAATATGATTAGCGGCAAGGGGATGCTATGTTGGCTGGAGCGCATGGTACGGGTAAGTGGGTTGAAGAAATATGCTCGAAACCACTGTGCCAGGGTGATATGCCAGCTGTTCCAAAATAGGGTAATGTTGCGCTTGAGGTAAGGACGATCGAAGTTTTCTGGCAGCTGTACGCCAAGGATTTGACCCAGGCCAATCGCTATATGGGTATATCCAGCAAAATCGAAGAATATACGCAAGGCGTAGGCGTACAGCATCACCCATAACCAGCCCGGTGAGTTTACCTGGCCAGCATTATTATTGTTCAGGGCAATGAGTGCCAGGCCATCAGCCAGGACAAATTTACTGAACACGCCCCACAGGATGCGCTTGCCTCCTTGGAGTGTAGTTTGTAATGATGGCTTAAAGGTTTTGCGAATCTCCTGGGTAAAGTGTTGAATCCGATCTATTGGCCCGGCAGAAAATGCCGGGAAAAAAATTACATAGGTCACGTATTCTTGCAGACTTATCTCGGGCAGTCTACCATTAACCCTATCACGTAATGTATGGAGTAAACGAAAGGCGACATATGAAAACCCCAACCACTGCAGGTCATTTGCCGAGGCGAGCTCTACGGGCTGGGCATTAATGGATCGTAAGCCCTGGCTTATGAATCTTGCCAGAATTTCGGATTTTAAAATAACAAACATCAATAAGATCAGGCTCATCCCTGTAAAAATCCATGCCACCTTACCTGATCCAAAATAAGCAAATACAAGAAATATGAATGAGACGGAAATTATCGAAATCGCAATCTGGTATAGTTCAGGAGGACGTGTAGCAGTCACACAGCAGATCGGATCAAAATAGCGAGTAAGGCTGATTAACAGCATTAAGCTGGCAATCACCAGCCCGGTAATTATATCTGGCCGTAGATTACCTCTTTCCTTTTTCCTGGTTAATATCCAGCTGAGTATGGTCAGCATGATACAGCTAGTGGGCAGCCAATAATCGAGATGGCGAACCGGGGAGGCAGGCTGGAGCCAATAAATAAATAAAATGCTGGCAATCAATAAGCCCCAGCTTCGCCACTTGCCGGTGGCGAAAAAACCGATCAGAATTGATACCAGGATAATGATAAGTAACGTGGTGAGGGACACAAAGGTTGCGCGATCGATGATCTGGGCGGATAATCTAAAAACCCTGGTAAATCCACAACGGGGCTTTATCAGCAGTAAGGATAATAATGGCAATCAGGATCAAGCACAATATCAAGGCAAAGAGATTTTCCCGACTGAATAGCTTACGCAGCATGCTGACCTCCGCTTTTAACGGTAACCACACATCCTCCATTCGCCGCCCTCCTGACGGGCGATATAAGTGCGGGCAGATAGATCAATCTCCTGTGCTTCACCGTTGTAATCGAGGGCAATTACCCCGGTGCAGGACACCAATATATCGTCACCATCCTGCCCAATTTGCTGGCAGGAAAGATCCTTGACGCTGGTTTCCACTGCTGTCAACGAATCAACCTCCACCAATGCTGCCTTTTCCCAATTGGCACAAGAAAAATTACTTATTAGGGCAGTATCTCTATTACCTAACGCATGAATATAGGCTTCGATGGCATTAACTGCGCCATTTCCTGAGGCTGAGCAGGCAGTCGTCGCAATGGCTAAGATACAAATTAAAAAATTGAGTTGCTTCAATTCATTCTCCTGGCAATTATGGGTAAGGGTAATTTTACTGGAATTCAGGATTAATGTAACTTGTAAATTTTATTAATTTCATGGATAATGGGAAACATTATACCGGTCGTCACC
Source organism: uncultured Anaerolineaceae bacterium (assembly GCA_964385625.1). Classification (GTDB taxonomy): domain Bacteria; phylum Chloroflexota; class Anaerolineae; order Anaerolineales; family UBA4823; genus FEB-25. The sequence continues at coordinate 28,278 of CAYLPS010000002.1, forward strand.
AAACCGCAATTATAGCCTCAGAATATTGATATTGATCATATTAATGAAAAGGAGAGAATATGACAGCACAGATCATCGATGGTAAGGCTATCTCGCAAAAATTATTAGACGAAGTCGCAGCCGATGTAGCTCAGATGGTTAAGCAGGGACACAGATGCCCTGGTTTAGCAACCGTGCTAGTAGGTGAAAATCCCGCCTCCCAGCAGTATGTGCGAATGAAGAGAAAAACCTGCGAGAAAAATGGGATTGATTCTTTCGGATACGAACTTCCGGGAAACGCCTCCCAGGCTGAGGTGGAAGGTTTAGTAAAACAGCTGAACGCAGACCCGAAAGTGAATGGTATTTTGGTTCAGCTCCCGCTCCCCGCCCACCTTGACGATGAGAAAATACTGAACTCCATCAGCATCGAGAAAGATGTGGATGGCTTTCACCCGATCAATATTGGACGGTTGGCACAAAAAGGGCGCGAACCGTTATTTGTCCCCTGCACTCCTGATGGCTGCATCTATCTAATCGACCAGACTGGTTTCCAGCTTAAGGGAGCCAATGCAGTGGTCTTGGGCAGGTCAAATATCGTTGGGATGCCGGTGGCCTTGTTATTGGTGAAAAGGGATGCCACAGTGACAATTTGCCATTCACGGTCTAAAGATTTAGCGGCTATTTGCCGAGGCGCAGATGTATTAATTGCCGCAGTTGGCAGGGCTGAAATGGTGAAAGGAGATTGGATCAAGCCTGGAGCAGTGGTTATTGATGTTGGCACTAATCGCGTGGATGACCCCACCTCCGAAAAAGGTTACCGCCTGGCTGGAGATGTAGATTTCAATGATGCGAAAGAAGTGGCTGGCTGGATCTCTCCATATCCAGGGGGGGTAGGGCCAATGACCATTACCATGCTGATGCGCAATACGGTGAGAGCTGCGAAGATCCAGGCTGGATTGCTATAAGCTCTATAATAAACGGCTGCGGGTGATCCTCGCAGCCGATTTATTTCAGAAAAGTTGTCTGACAATTGACATTTGGAGATAGTTTAGGTAAACTATACTTGTCAGACAATCAAACAGGAATGGCGATAGGTAACACGATGGGTACGCTTTTAGTGAAGAACGCAGAATTATTGGTGACCATGGATGACCAGCGAAGGGAGATTCCTGAAGCTGGCCTTTTTATTCGTGATGGTTTCATTGAAAAGGTTGGGCCGACTTCATCACTCCCAGCAACAGCAGATGAAATCCTGGATTTTTCAGGGCACATGATTTTACCCGGTCTGATCAACACACATCATCACTTTTATCAGACGCTAACTCGGGTAGTTCCGGCCGCGCAGAACGCTAACCTGTTTACCTGGCTGAAGATTCACTACCCGATTTGGGGGCGGATGATGCCTCAAGATATTTATCTATCCACCCAAACTGCACTGGCTGAATTGGCTCTTTCCGGATGCACCACGGCATCTGATCACCTGTATATCTTTCCAAATGGCTCGCATCTCGATGATGAGATCCAGGCAGCCAAAGAAATTGGAATACGCCTGCACGCTTCACGTGGTTCGATGAGCCTGGGTGAGAGCCAGGGTGGCTTACCACCAGATGACGTGGTTGAAGACGAGGGTTTTATCTTACGAGATTCGCAACGACTGATAGAGCAATACCATGACCCAAAACCAGGTTCAATGTTGCAAATCGTCCTGGCGCCATGTTCACCCTTCAGCATCACCAATAATCTGATGCGAGAGAGCGCAGCGCTTGCCAGGGAGTATGGGGTACACTTGCACACGCACCTGGCAGAAACAGAAGACGAAGAGAGCTTTTGCCTGGAAAAATTCGGCGCTCGCCCGGTGGGCTTGATGGATAAATTAGGCTGGCTGGGCAAGGATGTTTGGTTTGCCCATTCGGTGCATGTGAACCAGGGCGAAATAATGCAGTATAAGGAATCAGGATGTGGTGTGGCACACTGCCCGGCATCCAATATGCGGTTGGCGTCTGGGATTGCTCCGATCATGGATATGCTAGAAGCGGGAGTGAAGGTGGGCTTGGGTGTGGATGGTTCTGCAAGCAATGATGGATCAGGCTTGTTGGAAGAAACCCGCCAGGCGATGATGTTAGCCAGGGCGCGGGCAGGAATTATGGGGGCATCAAAATCGAGAGATATATCCATGCCCATCATGACCGCCCGACAGGCGCTAGAAATTGCCACCCGGGGTGGGGCAGCTATTTTGGGGCGAAATGATATTGGTTCGTTGGAAGCCGGAAAATGCGGTGATTTTTTAGCCGTGAAACTGAATAAGCTGGAATATGCCGGAGGGCTGCATGATCCTGTGGCTGCCCTGGTTTTTTGTGCTCCCGTAAAACCGGATTATACAGTAGTGGGGGGTAAATTTATCGTCAAAGAGGGTGAATTCCTGCCATTAGACGTGAATGAATTGGTTGAGAAACATAATCGCGCTGCCAGGAGGTTGGTATATGGGAGCAATTGATGCGACGATCAGTAAGCAGTTAGTGGATGTAGCCATGGGCCGCTCACCAGCTGACCTGGTGATCCGTAACGGGCGCTGGGTGTGCGTCCAGTCTGGTGAGATCATCCCGAGTACAGATATTGCTATTACCCACGAGCGCATTGCCTATGTGGGGGAAGATGCTTCGCATACGGTCGGAAATAAAACGAAGATCATTGATGCAGGAGATAAATATCTTGTGCCTGGATTGCTGGATGGTCACATGCATATCGAATCTGGCATGCTGACTGTGACAGAATTTGTGCGCGCTGTAATCCCGCACGGCACAACTGCGATGTTCGTAGATCCTCATGAAATTGCCAACATTTTTGGCTTGGGTGGAGTGCGGTTAATGGTTGATGAAGCAGCTATCCAGCCAATCCATGTGTGGGTACAAATGCCATCCTGTGTACCCTCGGCACCAGGGCTGGAAACACCGGGAGTAAGCCTGGGAGCAGCTGAAGTCGCAGAAGCAATGACCTGGCCAGGAATCATTGGTTTGGGTGAAGTAATGAATTTTCCCGGGGTGTACATGGGGGATGATAAGATGCACTCAGAAATGGCTGAAGCCCGAAAAGCCGGTAAAGTGCTGGGTGGGCATTATGCTTCACCAGACCTGGGGTTGCCGTTCCACGGTTATGTTGCCGGAGGGCCGGAGGATGATCACGAAGGGACGCGCCTGGAGGATGCAATTGCCCGAGTAAGACAAGGGATGAAACCCATGCTACGGCTTGGCTCGGCATGGCATGATGTGGCAGCACAGATCAAAGCGATCACCGAAATGAAGATCGATTCCAGGCATTTCATTCTATGCACCGATGATTCTCACTGTGAGACGCTGGTTGATGAAGGTCATGTTGACCGGGCATTCAGGGAGGCCGTCATGTGTGGAACCCCACTGATGACCGCCATCCAGATGGTGACGATCAATCCCGCGGAACACTTCGGCGTGGCGCATGATGTGGGTATGATTGCCCCGGGAAGGTACGGGGATGTGCTAATCGTCAATGATCTCGCAACTATGGCGATCGATCAGGTAATCGTGAAGGGTAAAACTATTACCGCTAATGGTAAGTTGAGCATTGACTTACCAACATATCATTATCCAGATTGGGTATTTAATTCAATCCACATGAAGCGTCCGTTAAAGGAAAATGATTTTCGGTTGCAAGCACCCGGTGAAGGTAGCTTTAATGCCCACGTGATTGGTGTGATTGAGAACCAGGCGCCTACAAAACACCTTAAGCTGCCTGTATATGCCAAATTGGGAGAGATACACGCAGATCTCGATCGAGATATTGCCAAAATCGCTGTTGTGGAAAGGCACACTGGCAAGGCAGGTTTGCAAGTCGGTCTGGTAAGTGGTTTCGGCTTCAAAGTGCCGTGTGCGATTGGTACTACCGTTGCCCATGATTGCCACAATATGATCGTGGTTGGAACGAACGATGCAGATATGGCGATCGCCGCAAACCAACTTGCCAGCATGGGTGGCGGGCAAGTCGTCGTTCATGAGGGAAAAGTGATAGGCAAGGTAGAGCTACCCATCGCTGGAATCATGTCTACTGAACGGGCGGATATTGTGGCAAAAAAAGCAAGAACGATCCTGGAAGGTTTCAAGGCGTGTGGTTGCCAGCTTAATAACCCGAACATGCAGTTAAGTCTGCTGGCACTCGTGGTAATCCCAGAGCTGCGACTGTCGGATCTTGGGTTGGTGGATGTAGAACGCTTTGAGTTTATCCCGGTCGTTGAATGATGAGGTAAAAATATAATGGTAAAGGAAGGAATGACGATATCGCAACGTTTGCACGAAACCCTGGGGAAATTAATTGCGGAGACCCAACCAGGAGAACGCTTATTAACCGAGCCGGAACTCGCAAAACAACTCAATGTATCGCGAGCAACTTTGCGCGAAGCGATGCGAACTTTTGAAACGCAAGGGTTAATCTACCGGCACCAGGGTTCAGGTACTTTTGTGATCCACCCATCTCAGGTGATCGATACCGGATTGGAAGTATTGGAGAGTATAGAAACCTTATCCAAGCGTATTGGATTGGAGGTATCCATGGGTGATCATCAAATTGATCACCGTCCGGCAAATGAGGAGTATGCCAGGGCGTTAGTGATTGATCCCCATGACCCGTTATTAATCGTTTCCAGGGTGATCCAAGCAGAAGGTAGACCGGTGGCATACTTGATCGATATTCTTCCAGATGATATGCTCTCAAAAGATGAGCTGGAAGGTAGTTTCAGTGGTTCCATGCTTGACTTATTGCTGAAACGAGGATCGCCTGTTTTAGCATCATCTCGGTGCGAGATCAACGCTGTTCAAGCGAAAACGGACGTGGCAAAAGCATTAAAAATCCAACGGGGAGATGTGTTATTACGATTTATCGCTTACTTGTATAGCACCAACGGCAAGGTCGTGGATTATTCCTATAGTTATTTCTTACCCGGGTATTTTAATTTCCATGTTATACGCCGGGTAGGTTGACACTCACCAATCGGATATTTATGCGCAAGCAATCATATCGAACATTGAAAATATAAAAGGAGAGATAAAAATGCGTAGTTTTATGGGAAGGGATATCCTATCACTTAAAGATTTTGGCAGGGAGGAATATTTTCGGGTATTCGAAGTGGCGGATGATTTATTACCATTCGCTAGGGATCGCCGCAATACTGATTTATTAAAAGATAAGACTCTAGTAACCGCTTTCTATCAACCAAGCACACGCACGCGGATGGCGCATGAAGCAGCCATGCACCGCCTAGGCGGTCATGTCTTAGGCTTTTCAGATGTAAAGAACACCCGCGCGGGTGATTTTTACCAGGAATCCATCAAAGATACCGTGCGTATGTTGGAATTTTATGGGGATGTAATCGTAATGCGGCATTTTCAGCAAGGCGCACCAGCAGAAGCTGCCAGATGGGCTAGTATACCTGTGATCAACGCCGGTGATGGGTGGGGAGAGCACCCAACCCAGGTTTTAACTGACCTCTATACAATCCTTAATGAAAAAGGGACCCTGGATGGGTTAAATTTCCTGCTGATTGGTGATATGCGAATGCGCACAATGCATAGCATTTCCTATGCGATGACACAATTCGACATCAATGCCTTCTATGTTTCCCCGCCAGAAATGAGCTTGACCGATGATTTTAAGAAGGAGCTTATCGATTTGAACTTAAATTTCAAGGAAATCGAGCATGTCGAGCAGGCGATCGCAGAAGCTGACGTGATTTATATGGAACCGGTAGTGCAGCCGGATTATACGAAAGCCCGCGATGAGCGTGGTGCATCAGTAGGCCTCACACCTGATAACTATCGAATTACCAGGGAATTAATGCGCAAAGCTCCCCAAGATTCAATCATCCTCCACTCTTTACCCCGCATGGATGAGCTTTCGGTGGAAGTGGATAATACACGACACCAGAGATATTGGATCGAAGCATTCAACGGTGTGGTTGTGCGCATGTCACTGTTAGCGCTGGTCCTTGGAGCTATGGAATAATTTCATCTACAAAATCTACCGCTTAAAAGCTGGTATGAAGCAATCGACCTTCTTTTGTGAATGCAAATTCTTGTACCTATAAGACTGTGATAACAGTTCTACCATAAATAAACAGGAGTATAAGCATGCAAACAGATCTTCGGAACCGTGACCTTATTGGTGATTTAGATTTTTCGAAGGAAGAAGTCGAGACAGTAATCGATGTTGCGTTCGATTTGAAACGTAAGCGTGCCTTGGGCGAATCGCATGCATACTTGCGCGATAAGGTCTTGGCTATGTTATTTTTCTTTTCCAGCACACGCACGCGCGGCTCATTTGAAGCTGGTATGGCTCAACTTGGTGGTCACGCGGCATTCATCGAGAGTAAGACGACCCAAATTGCGCATGGAGATACACCCAAGGAAATTGGTGAGATTTTTGGACGTTACTATGATGGGATCGCTATTCGTCATGTGGATTGGAAGGTTGGTAATCAGTATCTGAATGCGGTTGCCCAGGCGTCGCGGGTGCCAGTGCTGAACATGCAATGTGATATCTACCATCCTTTTCAATGCCTGGCCGACCTTATGACGATCGTTGAGAAAAAAGGGCGTGATCTGCGTCGGAAAAAGATGGTCGTTAGCTGGGCTTACGCGGCCTCGTACCAAAAACCGATGTCGGCACCTCAATCACTGGTGTTACAAATGCCAAGGTTTGGCCTTGATGTTGTTTTGGCTCATCCGCCTGAATTCCGCTTGATGCCCGAGATCATGGAACAAGCGCAGGAACAAGCCAAGAAATACGGTACAGGATTTGAAGTGGTAGATGACATGGAGGCCGCTTTCAAAGATGCCGATATCATTTATGCAAAATCATGGGGAGCGATGGTGCATACCGCTGATGTCGAACAAGGTGCAAAAATCATCAGCAAGTATAGCCATTGGATTACCGATGAAAGAAAAATGGCCCTAGCGAAGCCAGATGCCATTTTTATGCACCCCTTGCCGGCAGACCGTAACATCGAGGTGACTGATGGGGTAATCGATGGACCACATTCGGTTGTTTATGATGAGGCAGAAAATCGCTTGCATTCTCAGAAAGCTGTGATGGCATTGACGATGAAATAGTGAGGATGAGGATGGACACAATCCATAGAAAAATTGCGGTGGTTGCCATCGGCGGCAACTCATTGATTAGAGATGAAAAACACAAAACTGTCGAGGATCAATACCAGGCAGCCAAAGCAACAACATTGCATATTGCAGATATGATTGAAGCAGGCTGGGAAGTTGCTATTGGCCATGGAAACGGACCGCAAGTTGGCTTCATTTTGCGCCGATCTGAAATTGCTGCGCGGGTGGAAGGGATGCATGAAATTCCCCTCGACGTGTGTGGAGCAGATAGCCAGGGTGCAATCGGCTATGCTTTACAACAAAACCTGCAAAATGAGCTTTACCGCCGCGGAATTAAGAAAAATGTGGCGACAGTCATCACCCAGGTGCTGGTCGACCGAAACGATCAAGCGTTTAAAAATCCATCCAAACCAATCGGAAGCTTTATGGATGAACCCGAAGCAAAACGGCGACGCAATGAAATGGGTTGGTCGGTAGTCGAGGATGCCGGGCGTGGTTGGCGCCGGGTGGTAGCTTCTCCATTGCCGAAAGAAGTGGTTGAGCTGGATACTGTTCAAACGCTGGTAAATGCCGGTGTAGTGGTGATTACTGTAGGTGGTGGGGGCATTCCAGTGATTGATACGGGAAACGGCACTTACCAAGGAGTAGCAGCGGTTATTGATAAGGATTATGCCAGCAGTTTGTTGGCGAGAGCCATCCATGCCGATTTGTTCCTGATCTCGACGGCAGTTGAAAGAGTAGCGATAAATTTTGGCAAACCAAATGAGAAATGGTTGGAGAGAATGACCCTGGAACAGGCAAAGAATTATCTTGCAGAAGGGATCCATTTTGCCAAAGGTTCGATGGCCCCAAAAATTCAGGCCATTATCTGGTATCTTGAGGCTGGCGGAAAACAGGCATTGATCACCAATCCCGAAAATATCGGGCGAGCTTTGCGCGGTGAAACTGGTACCTGGATTCAGGCGTAATTAATAATTTTGTAGTGTAAAATAGTTCAAGATATGAAAGTAGCGGGAAATGTCTATACAGCAATGCAATTTCAGAAGGAGGTTGTGTATTGATTTACTAAACAAACATGATATTCCACATAAATTTTAAGTTAAACAATCATACATAGAGGAGGAGTCTCTTATGTCTAGAAATAAAATAATGATTATGATCACCGCTATGCTCATTTTTGTCATGATCGTTTCAGCATGCCAGTCGGCTGCACCCACAACACAGATGACAGAATCAATTACATTTGGGATGATCCTGGTTGGTCCTTATAATGATAGCGGTTGGAGTGAGTCAACTTACAACGGCGGGCAATATGTAGTGGATCATATGCCTGGCACAAAGTTGCTCTACATAGATAATTCGTTCAACCAGAAAACCACCCCAGCCCAACAAGCCGAATCACTCGTCAGCCAGGGTGCATCGGTAATAATCTTCAACTCTGACAGCTTCAAGGATGATTCCAATACCTTTGCCCAGGCTCATCCAGATATTGTTACCTTCATGCTTTCTGGTGATCAGCAATGGAAGGAAGGAGAAGATTACAAGGGCTATCCCAATATGATCAACATCATGGGCAAGATGGAATACACGAAGGAGATGGCTGGATGCGCTGCTGCACTGACCACCCAAACTGGCAAGATCGGCTACCTGGGTCCGTTGATCAATGATGAAACCCGGCGCCTAACCGATTCGGCTTTCCTGGGTGCAAAATATTGTTGGACCCAGGTACTTGGGAATAATGCCAGCGATCTGACCTTTAGCGTCACTTGGATTGGTAACTGGTTCAACATCCCTGGCCAAACCCTCGACCCTACCTCGGTGGCAGATGACTTCTATAACACTGGTTTTGACGTCGTTATCTCAGGTATCGATACTACCGAAGCTCTGATGGAAGCCAAGAAAATGTCCGATGCCGGCAAGACTGTATACGCAGTTGCATATGATTATTCCGACGCGTGTGCCGGAGCTCCTAATGTTTGCCTGGGTGTCCCTTACTTCAATTGGGGCCCCGCCCTGCTTAAGAACATGCAGGAGATTGCAGCAGGGACCTGGACGCCTCACTTCGAGTGGAATGGGCCGGATTGGGCGAATTTTAATAACCCTGATTCCGGAGGTGTCGGATTTACCTATGGTGAAGGATTAACTGCCAGCAATAAGACAATATTAGAAAAATTCCAATCTGATCTGGCTGGAGGTTTGGACCTGTGGACAGGCCCGATCAATCTCCAAGATGGTTCGGTATACCTTAACGCCGGTGAGGTGGCTACCGATCAGCAAATCTGGTATATGCCTCAGTTGCTTGAGGGTATGCTGGGCCAAAGCCAATAATCAGAGGTTTCTATTCAATTTTTAGAGATAGATCAGGCAGTAAGATATTAATCGACTGCTAAGCGCTGGGGAGAATATTTGATACGGTTTACTCCGGATCTCCCCAGCGCTCGATATATCGTAAATTGCTTATGCACTTATAATCTAATTATGAAAGTCGAACTTCGAGACATACATAAATCATTTGGTACGGTTTATGCTAACAAAGGATTAAACCTAACTTTTGATTCAGGGAAAATTCAGGGTATTTTGGGTGAAAACGGTGCCGGTAAAAGCACTTTGATGAAAATTCTATCCGGTTTTTACCAGGCAGATCGTGGTGAAATATTCCTTAATGACCAAAAGGTTGTCATTCTAACTCCAGCTGATGCCATGACGTATGGTATCGGCATGCTTCACCAGGACCCATTGGATTTTCCCCCCATGCAAGTGCTGGATAATTTCATGATGGGAGCCAAGGGAGGCATTTTCCTTGATCGTTCCCAGGTAAAAAGGATCTTTCTCCGCCAGAGTAAAGAGTTCGGCTTTGATATTGATCCTGACAATTACGTTGATACACTGACAGTCGGAGAACGCCAACAGCTTGAAATTTTAAGGCTGCTCTGGTTGGGGGCTGATGTATTGATTCTGGATGAACCGACTACGGGGATCAGCGCCCCTCAAAAGAAAATACTTTTTTCCACGCTCAAGATACTTGCCTCTGAAGGGAAAACCGTCATTTTTGTATCTCACAAGCTTGAAGAGGTCGGCGAGCTTTGTGACCGAGTGGCTGTTTTACGTGCAGGGGAGCTGGTTGGAGAGGTGGACCCACCTTTTGATAATGAAAAGCTTATATCATTGATGTTTGGCAAGCCGGTACTCAAAGATCAACGGAAGAAGATTACCCCAGGCCAGACAGTGCTTGAGATGCATGACGTCAACCTGGAAGACTATCGGCTCCAAATCAGGCATATTAACTTCAAGGTATTTGAAGGGGAAGTGATTGGACTTGCCGGGATGGAGGGAAGCGGGCAGGTATTATTTTTACACGCTTGTGCCGGCCTGTTACGCCCGGTTGGAGGTGAAATCTACCTGAAAAATGAAGCCATGGTAAACAAGACATATATTGATTACCGGCAGAAAGGTGTGGGCTACTTGCCTGCAGCGAGGATGGAGGAGGGATTGGTGCCTGGATTAACATTGAGCGAGCATTTCTCTTTGGTGGATGGAAATCGCTCGTTATTCATTGATGAAAGACAGGCAGTTAATACCTGTAACCAGCGAATCAAAGAATATGACATACGAGGGCGTGCATCAACCAAGGTGGAAATGCTTTCGGGTGGAAACCAGCAGCGCGCTATATTGGCATTATTGTATGACTCATTGTCGTCATTATTATTGGAACACCCTACCCGCGGATTGGATGTTGGATCGAGCATAGACATCTGGAGAAAATTAAAATCTCGATGCGCACACGGCACAGCAGTAATCTTCATATCATCAGACCTGGAAGAAATATTAACTTATAGTGACCGTATCCTGGTTTTCTTTAGTGGCCAAATTTCAAAACCCCTGGATGTGACCACGACGACGGTTGAGGAGCTGGGTGAGTTAATCGGTGGGAAAAATTGGGAATCAACTCGGTGAATTAGGTTATTCGTATGCAATCAAAAGAACATTCACGATGGATTAATATTGGCTTCCAGGTGTTGGGCATTATCGCTGCCCTTGGTTTCACAACGATCATCCTGCTAATCACCGGAGCACCTCCTCTTCAGGCATTTCAGCAGATGATCTTCGGTATTGCTGGTTCAATGAATAATTTTTCTAATGTGCTCGTCGCATGGATCCCGTTACTGATCGTTACCGCAGGACTCCTTGTGACTTTTGCAGCTGGTTTATGGAATATAGGCATTGAAGGCCAAATTATATTGGGTGCAATATTCTGCACAGGTGTATTACGGGCTTTAGAGCATAGTACATGGTCGGCTGGAATTATTATCTTCTTGGGCATCCTGGCTGGGATATTGGGGGGAGCTTTGTGGGCTCTATTGGTTGGGTTACTAAAAACCTTTGGTGGCGTCAATGAAATATTTGGTGGATTAGGCATGGATTTTATCGCCAGCGTGATGATCCTGTGGCTTATCTATGGTCCATGGAGGCGGCCTGGGGTAGCATCACTAAGTGGCACTGCCATTTTCCCCGAGCGGCTATCGTTACCCACATTCTCAGGTGTTCAAATCAGTCCATGGTCACTTGTTTTTGGGGTAATTACCATCGTTTTAATTTATTTTCTACTCAGGGGGACATATATTGGATTAAAGATGAAAGCGATTGGTAAGAATATTCGAGCAGCCTTTATGCTTGGCGTTCCCACCTGGCAGTATATGTTGCTCTCTTTCGTTGTGTGCGGAATATTCGCGGGTTTAGCAGGCGCCCTTCAAGTGGTGGGGGTTTATCATCGTTTGCTTCCATCTATCACCAATGGATATGGATTTCTAGGCTTGCTGGTTGCCATGCTGATTAACTTCCAGGCGATCTGGGTAGCTCCAATCGCCTTATTTTATGCTGCGATCAACGTGGGAGGTATCCAACTACCGATCGTATTAAAAGTGGATTCAAACCTGTCTGGTGTCATTCAAGGAATGCTGGTTTTTTTTGTTTTATTAACCGACGGCTTTCGGCAGCATTTCTTAAAGAATAGATAGAGGCTTTCTGGGATGAACATAGACTTTCTCATTGTTGGCTTGGCTGGTGTTTTGGTAACCGCTGGACCAATTGTTTTTGCAACTATCGGAGAGACTTTCGCTGAACGCTCGGGAGTGATCAATCTCTCGGTTAATGGAACGATCGTGCTATCAGCCATGACGGGGTTTGTTGTGGCGGTAACCACAAACAGCTTGATTCTTGGATATCTATCCGGCATTGTTGTAGGTGCATTCGTGGCGTTGTTGATCGCATTTTCAAGTATCACTTTGCACCAATCGCAGGTAGCTGTGGGGTTTGTGCTCACTTACACAACCCTGAGCCTGGCATATTTCCTGGGTGATCCGTTCACCGGCTTGCAAGGACCAACCCTACCAACCTTGCCCATCCCAGGATTGGTAAAGATTCCAATCTTGGGACCTTTGTTATTCAAAGCTGATTTATTAACCTATTTAAGCTACATACTCATAATTATCGCCTGGTTATATGTATTTAAGACTCGTCCAGGTTTGGTATTGCGGGGTATTGGGGAACGACCAGCTGCAGCTTACATACGTGGTGCGAATGTTAACCGACTAAGATATCTTTATACTGTGCTGGGAGGGGCGCTGGTCGGACTTGCTGGGCCGATCTATTCACTTGGGGTAAAGGCAGGCTGGCAAGGTACGATTTCCGGCCTTGATGGTTTTGGCTGGATAGCATTAGCGATTACGATATTTGGAGGCTGGAACCCATTACGTGCTGCATTTGGGGCTTACCTGTTTGCTTTTTTACAATGGCTCAGCCTGACGATACAACCCTATGTCAGTATACCCGGCCAGGTTTTGCAAGTGGCGCCATTTCCACTCATGATCCTGACCCTTCTATTCGTTAATATCAGCGATGCTGAATGGGTCGGCCGTACTCTGGCAAGATTACCTGAGAGACCGCGCAGGATCTTTGTAAGGATATTGCGAGCACTGCATGCCTCTCCACCGAGTGCGTTAGGTACCCCTTTTGTAAATGAGTAGAGATATAAAGATTATGGGTAAATTTACCGGTTATCGTTGCTCACTTTGCCAAACAGAGTATAGCGTGGATGAATTGACATATACCTGTCCGAAGGACGGGGGAAATTTGGATATTATCCTTGACGATCAAGATATCATGCATCATTTTGATCCACAGGATATCTTCAGATCGGGAGACCAGTCATTATGGAGATACTTACCTTTACTTCCAGTTGATGACCCTGGTGGTGCAGCTACACCATTCAGGGCAGCAGGAAATACGCCCATCTACAATGTTCATCCATTAGCTGAAAAACTTGGAATAAGCGCATTGTGGGTTAAAGATGAAAGTCGCAATCCGACAGCTTCATTAAAGGATCGCGCCAGCGCAATCGTGGTTGCCAGGGCGCGTGAGATACATGCCGAAGTAGTGGTAACAGCATCCACCGGTAATGCAGGTGCAGCTCTGGCAGGTATGTCCGCATCGATTGGCCAACGTGCAATCATCTTCGCACCGCGCAAAGCCCCACCTGCAAAGGTAGCCCAGCTGTTGATATACGGGGCCACAGTGTATCTCGTTGATGGAAGTTATGATGACGCTTTTGATTTAAGCATACAAGCATCCAATGAATTTGGGTGGTATTGTCGTAATACAGGCTACAACCCTTTCACTGCTGAAGGTAAAAAGACGGCGGCATTTGAAATTTGGGAATGGGCAGAGCAAAGCAAATTAGTTCATCAAGAGGCTATATCCATTTTTGTACCTGTTGGGGATGGAAATATCATTTCCAGTGTGCATAAGGGTTTCAAAGACCTCATGCAGCTTGGGTGGCTCAGGGGGATGCCGCGCATATTTGGGGTTCAGTCGGAGGGCTCGGCGGCGATTGCGAATGCCTATTTTTCAGACACGGAGCAAATTACACCCGTGCATGCCCACACCATCGCAGATTCTATTTCCGTAGATCTTCCCCGAGATGGTGTGAGAGCAATTCGCGCTGCTCGTGAAACCAACGGTGGGTATATCCTGGTTAGCGATGATGAAACCCTGGCTGCGGTTGCACAGCTGGGTAGTGTGGGTATATTTGCCGAACCAGCAGGGGCAACAGCTTATGCTGGATTGGTCAAGGCTACTCGATCCAGAATCATAAACCCTGATGATCACGTGCTGGTGCTGAATACAGGCAGTGGGTTAAAGGATATTGGTGCTGCAATGCAGGCAGTGAAGCAACCGCCCATTATTGAACCCAGCCTGGATGCCTTGAGAAAGTTAATGCTCTGAATGGCTGGGCTGAAAACTATTTATGAGCAACGAATCGATAAATTCGTGCCAGGATACTTCTAAAATGACTGATAATATCCAGTATTCAATCATCGCGCCGATCTACAATGAAATCGGTAATATTCCCGAGCTTTATCGACGAGTGAAAGAGACTCTCGAAAAGACGGGAGAAGAGTGGGAATTACTTCTGATCGATGATGGGTCAACGGATGGCTCAACTGATGAAATTCGCAAGCTGGCAGTCATGGATGAGCATTTAAAGCCGGTCATTTTTGCGCGTAATTTTGGGCACCAGATAGCAGTTACAGCCGGGTTGGATTATTCGCAAGGCCGGGCAGTAGTTATCATTGATGCAGATTTACAGGATCCACCGGAAGTTATTCTTGATTTAATTGCCAAGTGGAAAGAAGGGTATGAAGTTGTGTATGCACAGCGCTCTGCGCGTGAAGGCGAAACCTGGTTTAAGCTATTCACTGCTTCATTGTTTTACCGCCTGATCTACCGCATTACAGATGTCAATATACCAATGGATACGGGTGATTTCCGCTTACTGGACCGGAAAGTAGTTGATGTAATAGTTCAAATGCGTGAAAGGCATCGATTCCTGCGCGGCATGTCAGTTTGGGTGGGTTTTAAACAAGCTGGCATCACGTACAAGCGTGCTTCACGGTATTCGGGAGTTACTAAATATCCGATGAAGAGAATGATCCGGTTCGCCAGTGATGCCATCACCAGTTTTTCCTATTTTCCCCTCCAGGTGGCGATGTATTTGGGATTTGTTTCGGCAGGCCTGGCAATTATCGCAATTCCTGTCGTTGTCATCATGCGGATTGTGGGGTCTCATGCATTTCTCGGGCAAGCCACAACATTGATTGCTGTGTTATTCTTGGGTGGGGTGCAGTTGATTTCACTGGGGATACTGGGTGAATATATCGGCAGGCTGTATGATGAGGCAAAAGGGCGACCACTTTACATTGTGAGAGAAGCACCCTCCAAAAAATAACAAGGAGATATTGAATGAAAATCGATTTATCCATAGAAAAGGAACGGCGGGCACGCGCCATCCAACGAGTGCGGGAAAGGAATATTATCATCCCGACCTTCGAACAACTTAAAAATCCTCAAAGCATTCCTGAACAGATCAAGCAAGAGTTAACCCAGATTGGCTTGTGGGATGTAAACCCGCGAAATCTCTTTCGCATTACCTGGCATAACGATCCAATACCACAGGGCGGTGGCTTTGGGGGAGTTAATTATCTTGAGCTGCCCAGCTCCTTCACTGGAACATCTGCACGCATCATCGCATTGGTGGGGAAGTGGTTTCCAACGGGCTCCCACAAGGTGGGCGCGGCGTTCGGCTGTCTGGTGCCGCGGCTGGTTACCGGTCAATTTGATCCTACCACTCAAAAGGCCGTATGGCCGTCCACGGGAAATTACTGCCGGGGCGGTGCGTATGATTCTGCATTACTGGCTTGCGAGTCAATTGCCATCTTACCCGAAGGGATGAGCGCGGAACGCTTTAATTGGTTGGCGAATATTGCAGGTAAAACGATCAAAACACCGGGTAGCGAATCTAATGTTAAAGAGATTTTTGATAAATGTTGGGAATTACGCAGATCCGGCGAGGACCTGATGATATTCAATCAATTTGACGAGTTTGGTAATTACTTGTGGCATTATGTGCTCACAGGCAAAGCAATGGAAGAAGTGTTGCTCGAGAATCTGGGACCAAAAGATAAGTATCGCGGCATGGTATCAGCTACCGGCTCAGCTGGCACCATTGGCAGTGGGGATTACATGAAGCAAAAATACCCCGACAGTAAAGTTGTGGCCAGTGAAGCGTTGCAATGCCCAACCTTGATGTACAATGGTTTTGGCTCGCACCGAATTGAGGGAATTGGCGATAAACACGTCCCATGGATCCACAATGTCAAGAACACTGACATGGTGGTCGCGATCGATGATCAAGCGGTAGTCAACCTGTCGAGATTGTTCAATGAACCTGTTGGGCAGGAATACCTGTCCAAGTCGGGGGTGCCTGAGAATTTAATACAAAACCTGGATTTGATGGGCTTCTCAAGTATCTCCAATGTCCTGTCAGCGATCAAAATGGCTAAATATTACGAGATGAATGAAAACGATGTCATTCTCACCCTCCTGACCGATTCCATGGAGCTGTATACCAGTCGCATTATTGAGCTACGCCAGGAATACGGAAATTATTCGGAAAATCAGGCAGCAGCTGACTTTGCGCGCTATTTACAGGGTGTGACCAATGATAATATGATTGAGCTGGCTTACACCGATCGCAAGAGAATACATAATTTAAAATACTATACCTGGATTGAGCAGCAAGGTAAGACCTACCCTGAAATCCAGGCCCAATGGTACGACCCCGATTATTGGACTGACCTCCAATCGCAGGTTTCAGAGATGGATGAGTTGATCGAAGCATTTAACGCTGAGGTGGGGTTGATAAAATAGGGAATAATCAAGCATAATTCATCCACTCGATTAAAATGATTATGATTACTTTCATAGAGAGACTGGTTAGCATATGATCCATCCCACCTCACTCGTTTTAGTAGCTGTGGTTAATAATCCCAGGGATCTGGAGATTGCCAGGCTTCTAGGATGGTATCGCATTCCACTGCGAACGGCGCCGAAAGTGATAGCAGTGGATTACCTGGCTTTCTATCAGACAGGTACTTTTGGTGATGAAAAGTGGCGTATCCAGGAAATTGCCCCCGTGCGTGGTCACGAACTAACCACGCGAGCCGAGTTATTACGTACAGAGCCAGACCATCCCAGAGCAAGAGAGGAATATTATAAGGTCCAATTAGGACCATTGGAGCGCCTTCCAGTACCGATCCTTGCAGATACATGGCGGCGGATCACATTTCTCTACACTACCGGCGAATATCTACTGCGTGCGCGAACAATCAATGATTTGGTGGTCCAATCCGACGAACGGCAGTTATTATGGCAAGCATTGCGCGAGCGCAACGAGCAAAAGTATGGATCCACGGATGAAGGGGGAATCGATTTGCCCGATGAAGTACTCGCCGTTTTATTAGGGATCAAAGAAAGTGGAGCGTCATACAGCGAAGAGGAGCGAATATGAAATCGGGCAATTCCATATACGAGGTTCTGGAATTGTTCATCAGTCAATTCGCAACGATGCTATCAGATAATTCCAGGCCAGACGTAAAAAATAATGATCTGGCGGGTTAAAATTACCTAGCTAAACGGAATTTATGCAGGATTGAGTAAAATTATCAATGAATTCATCCCTGACGATTAATGGACATGATTTAACATGGGGAAGCAAAACATACATCATGGGGATCTTAAATCTCACACCTGATAGCTTTTCAGGTGATGGGTTGATCGCCAGGAATCAGACTTCAGAGCAATTCGAGCTCAATCTAAGCACTGCTTTAGCAAAAGCCCGTGATATGGCTGATCACGGGGCGGATATCATCGATATCGGTGGCGAAAGCACTCGACCCGGGGCACAAATGATAAGCGCTGATGAAGAAATGGAACGAGTGGTACCACTGGTGGATCTATTGGCTTCAAATTTGGATGTGATCATATCCATTGATACTTATAAAGCCAGCGTGGCTCAAGCAGCGATACAACATGGAGCAACGCTGGTGAACGATGTATGGGGATTCCACGCAGATCCAGAGCTAGTGCACATTGTCGCAAAATATGCCGTTCCGGTGATCTTGATGCATAATCGCAGCTCCTGGGCTCACGCAGAGATCAAGGAAAAATTAGGCGGACGGTATGTGGGAATTCCTTACGAGAACTTGCTCTTAGATGTGAAGCGTGAGCTTATGGAAAGTGTCGAGATTGCTCGCTCAGCCGGTATTCCTGATGAAAGGATCATCCTGGACCCGGGTATCGGATTTGGAAAATCGGTGGAGCAAAACCTGGAGCTGGTGAACCGGTTAGGTGAAATACGGTCACTGGGCTTTCCAATTTTGCTGGGACCTTCGAGAAAATCGTTTATTGGATATACGTTAAACGACCCTCCAGATCAGCGATTGGAAGGTACTGCAGCAGCAATTGCGATTGGGATTGCGCGGGGTGCTGATATCGTGCGGGTACACGATGTAACCTTCATGAATAAAGTGGTGCTTATGACCGATGCCCTGGTGCGACATCATAGGGTGGTTGATATCCATTAACGCAATAGTGGTGCGAGGCTGCTTCAGGCATTATCTTTGCATCAATTTTTAAGATATATTTAAGGAAGAGCTTTCGAGGCATATACTATAATTCATCCCCGCCTCATAGAGCTTTTTATTGGAGCAAAAGATGGATATTTTTAATACCAGGGATATTATCGATACAACACACGGAAAATTAATCATTTTCCGTTTAGATAAATTAGAGCTAGAAGGATTTACGCGTGTAGCGAGACTGCCGTATTCCATAAGAATCATGTTGGAATCACTCCTGCGCCAATGCAACGAAGAAGAAATCTTGCGTGAAGATGTGATCAACCTGGCAAATTGGACGCCCGATCAAAAAGCCCGCCCAGCCTTGCCATTTAGACCAGCACGTGTGATCATGCAGGATTTCACCGGCGTACCGGCAATTGTCGAGTTGGCTGCGATGCGTGAGGCCATGATGCGCATGGATGGCGATCCATCCAGGATCAACCCGCAGGTTCCAGTGGACCTGGTGATTGACCATTCGGTACAGGTGGATTTTTTTACCAGCCCTGATGCACTCATGCGTAATGCGGAACTTGAATTCCAGCGTAATCGTGAGCGTTATGAATTCCTGCGGTGGGGGCAAAATACATTCCGTAATTTCAGAGTGGTTCCACCAGCGACTGGAATTGTTCACCAGGTTAACCTTGAATATCTGGCCAAAGTTGTGAGTGTAGAAAAGTCTGGTGATCAGATGGTCGCCTATCCCGATACACTGGTTGGGACGGATTCGCATACCACCATGATCAATGGTTTGGGCGTTGTGGGCTGGGGTGTGGGAGGTATTGAAGCTGAAGCTGCCATGCTTGGACAACCCATCGATATGTTAACACCGGATGTCATTGGAGTGAAGCTGTTTGGGCAGCTTATGGAAGGTGTTACCGCGACTGACCTGACGCTGACCATCACCCAGATGCTGCGAAAGAAAGGCGTGGTGGATAAATTTGTTGAATTCTACGGACCTGGACTAAGCAATTTGTCGCTACCAGACCGGGCTACCATTGCTAATATGTCACCTGAGTACGGAGCTACGATGGGATATTTCCCCGTGGATGATGAAACCTTACGATACTTGAAGCTAACCGGTCGGTCACCAGAGAGTATTGAATTGGTGGAACGATATTGCAAAGAACAGGGGTTGTTTCGGATGGACGATGCCGAAGAACCGGAATATACCGATAAATTAGAGCTTGACCTGGCGAGTGTCGAAGCCAGCCTGGCAGGTCCGAAGCGACCCCAAGACCGGATTCCCATCGATACAGCACAGCAATCATTCAGGACGACACTTTCGACACCGGTTAAGGAAGGCGGATTTGGGCTGTCTGAAGAAGAAATCGCCAAGCAGGTCAGTTTTGGCGCTAATGGACACACCTTGAAAATGTCGCATGGTGCAGTGGTCATTGCCGCGATCACTTCGTGCACCAACACATCCAATCCATCGGTAATGCTGGCAGCAGGATTGCTGGCGAAGAGAGCTGTTGAACGCGGATTAACTGTGAAGTCATACGTGAAAACGAGCCTGGCACCCGGCTCAAGGGTGGTGACGGAATATCTGGCCAAAGCCGGCCTGCTGGAACCGCTATCGATATTAGGCTTTAATGTTGTAGGCTATGGCTGCACTACATGCATTGGCAATTCAGGCCCATTACCGGGTGAGGTGGTTAAAGCAATCACCAGCGGAAACCTAGTGGCTGCCGGCGTGCTCTCAGGGAACCGAAATTTTGAAGGGCGTATCCACCCCTATGTGAAAGCAAACTTCCTGGCTTCACCACCGTTAGTGGTTGCTTATGCACTAGCCGGGACGGTGGATATCGATATTAGAAATGACCCGCTGGGAATAGACCTGGATGGCCAGCCAGTATATCTGAAAGATATCTGGCCGACCAATCAGGAAGTGGCTGAAGAGGTCAGGAATAATATATCTCCCGAGATGTTTAGAAATAAATACCAGAGCGTATTCAGCGGAAACGAAACCTGGAATGCAATCCATTCCAGCGATAGCGAGCTATATCCTTGGGATGCAGCGTCCACATATATCCATGAACCTCCCTTTTTCACCAATGAAACCACTGAAAAAGCAACCATCAAACCCATCGTAGGCGCCAGGGTGCTGGCATTGTTGGGCGATTCGATCACTACCGACCACATTTCACCTGCCGGATCCATCCCTGCTGACAGCCCGGCAGGAAAATACCTGATATCCAATGGAGTGCAGCCACGCGACTTTAATTCATATGGCTCACGAAGGGGGAATGACCTGGTGATGACACGTGGTACCTTTGCAAATATCCGCCTTAAAAACAGGATGGTTCCGGATAAGGAAGGTGGTTTCACATTGCACCTGCCCGAAGGTGAACAGATGAGTATATTTGATGCCGCGATGAAGTATCAAGAAGAGAACATACCTTTGGTAATCATTGCCGGAAAAGATTATGGCAGCGGATCCAGCCGGGATTGGGCAGCGAAGGGAACCAAGCTGCTTGGTGTTAAAGCGGTAATCGCAGAATCATTCGAGCGAATCCACCGCTCCAACCTGGTGGGAATGGGTGTGCTTCCCTTACAATTTATGCCGGGAGAGAATTCAGCTACTATTGGGATCAAAGGCAATGAAAAATTCAGTGTGGAAGGATTGGACGATCAAATATCACCAAACTCAAAATTAAGTGTGAGGCTGGAACGGGAAAGCGGGAGCGTCATCTATTTTCATGTGATTGTGAGACTGAACACGAACATTGAAATTAATTATTACCGCAATGGGGGCGTGTTAAATACAGTGCTTAAAAAAATGCAAAAATTCAATTAGATTCAATTCAGAATTTGTGGAGCGGCCTCATAAAGTAAAATGGAGGCCGCTCTTTTTCATTCACTTACTGCCTAGTTTGATTGCGATCAGATTTATAAGTGCTCATGCCAGCAGGGTGGTAAGTGGGGTCTGGGCGACTCTGGGGCTGCCGAGAAGCAGAGTTGGAAGGTTTTGGAACCGAGTGAATTGCCATAGGAGCCTGAGACTGATGGAGAGGGTTATCGGCGCGACGCATTACGGGTACAGTGCGTGGCTGTGGAGCGCTCTCTCCCTGGCTGAACAAGCGATTACCGGCAATGGAAAAGGTACCGATGATTAAGACCCTGATCAGCCAGACCATGATAGCCACGAAAATGGGCACGATTTCCAAGAGGATCTCATGCGAAATCACAGCACCACCGAGTGAATTGTGATTAACGATAGCCAATGCCACACCCCACCAGGTGAGCATGGCGTTCATGCAGGCAGCCAACAACCAGGCACCGAATAAGTACCACACTTCACGAGAGCTATTTTCATCTTGCTGGGGAGTGAATAAACGGGCAATGCCGGCAAAATCAATGCCACAAAAGGCTAAGGCAAGAATGGTTGCCCAGCGCACTCCAAGGAAACGTAGACCACCAAGGAGATCATTGAGCGCAAAATCGGTGGTGGTGTAATTGAAAATTTCAAAAGCAAGCAATGCGCCAATAATCAACAAACCGAATAATTTGCCCCGTGAATAGTTCACCTTTTTGGTTAAAAAGTTGAAATTGATGGATCGACTGGCTGAGTGATTCATGGCTTAGCTCCTTTGAAGAAAATGGTTTGGCACACATATAGAACAATAGTGCTAATAAACCATATTATAGAGCAAATGTTCTATTTGTCAAGGGGGCAATTTTATGCAATACCTGCCAAAGTTCTATCAAATTAAGAAGCCTATCCATCAAGTAAGCGTATGAATTCTTCTGCCTTTTCCACCAGATGCTTATCACCGATAAACAGGGGGGTGCGTTGATGAAGATCGGTGGGATGGATATCCAGGATATCTCTAGTGCCATCTGAAGCATAGCCTCCGGCCTGATTGGCGATGAAAGCCAGAGGAGCTGCTTCGTAGGTCAGGCGGAGTTTTCCGGAGGGCTTGGAAGGGTCGTGTAAATCGGCGGGATAGTAAAATAAGCCACCGGAGAGTAAAGTACGGTGAAAGTCACCCACCAAAGAACCAATATACCTCAGTGATAGGGGTTTTTGCTCACCATCCATTCCCTGTAACCAGTGGGTATATTTAACAACTCCCTTACTCCAATACACCTCATTACCATGGTTAACAGAATAGTATTTAGGGGTTTTAGGAATATGGATATTCGGATGGGTGAGCAGGAATTCACCGATCGTGGAGTCTAAAGTGAAGCCGTGCACGCCTGACCCGCTGGTGTAAACCAACATGGTGCTCGAACCATAGATCATGTAGCCCGCAACTACCAGGTTCCTGCCCGGTTGCAGGCAGTCTTCCAGGGTGCCGTGCCCGTCGCTAGAGATGCGCCGGTGGATGGCAAAGATGGTGCCGATGGTAGCGTTGTAATCGATATTGGATGAGCCATCCAAAGGGTCATAAAGAAGGACGTATTTTCCGATCGGAAAACCGTCAGGTATGGTGATGAGGTGCTCATGTTCCTCAGAAGCCATTACTGCAATCCGCCCGGTATGATCATTGAGCCGGTAAATAGCCTGGTCGGCGAGCTGGTCAAGCTTCATTACCGTCTCGCCCTGGATGTTGACATCATCGGTAGAGCCAAGGACCTCAGACAATCCTGCACGGGTGGTCTGGCTAGCGATAAATTTTCCAGCCAGGGCAAGGTCGTAAAGGATGTTGGTCAGTACTCCCGTGGCCTCAGGATGTACCTGCTGTTCTTCGAGGATGTGCCGTTCAATGGTGATGATCTTATTTTGGTTGAAAGTGATATTTGCCATGATTGACTCCAATTTTATGTAGGTTGCCTTTTTTTATGGTAGAGGATGAATTGGGCAATGGATTTGATTAGGAAGGCAGACAGGCTATTGCGCATAAGAATGCTAGCAAAATGGTAAAACGTTCCTGGCACACAAATCGGCTTATTGTGCTCGAGGGCATTCAGGGAGGCGGTGATTACCTGATGGGGTTTCATCCATAAGAAGCTGGGGATACTTTGCCGGGAAAAGCGGGTGTATTCGCGGGTATCGTGAAATTCAGTCAGGACGAACCCGGGGCACAGCGCTTGGACATGCAGGGCACTACCATGAAGCTCAACACTTAGTGCTTCAGAGAAACTAACCAGGAAAGCCTTGGTTGAGAAATATAAGACATTACGGATGGGAATGAGACCAGCCAAAGAGGCGACATTGATGATGGCACCCTGGTTGCGAGCTACCATTCCTGGAAGGGCTGCCCGACAAAGCAACACCGGCGCCAGCATGTGAATATTCATCATGGAGAGCTGTTTGACTTCATCCACCCGATAAAATCTCCCAACCGTGCCAAAACCGGCACTATTCACTAACAGGTCGAGCCGAGGCAGAGCCCGGATGGTAGAAACCAGCTGCTCAATACCTGACATATTCGATAAATCAGTTTGCTGAGCTTGTGCAATGATGCCATATTCGGAATGGAGAGAGTCAGCCAACACCTGTAACCGCTCCAGCCTCCGGGCTGCGAGGATCAAATCATATCCACGGGAAGCCAGTTGGCGGGCAAATTCAGATCCCAATCCGCTTGAAGCGCCGGTGATTAGTGCAATCATAGCCGAGGTTTGCTGAGTTTCTAACGGACTCTTCTGGTTGAGATTGTCCAAATATCCATCCCTCGATCTTTTGAAGCTTTGGAAGCTGTGGTTCTCACACAGCCCGATTCCTCAAAAATGATATTTATCATACCATACAGGCCCACCAATGCATCAAACTGATCCTCACCCGATGGGCAGTTACCGAAGCCATCAAGAATAGCGTTTTTAATCGACGGCGACAATTCCAGGCTGTTGATTTCAGCCCATGATAGTATTTGTTTTGAGAATGATTGCCTATCGGTTTGGCGACGCTTGCTTTTCCGATGTGGTGAGGAGAAGCTTAGCCTGAGGTGCCCATAAATCTCTGCCGGGTAAGTTTCGACCACAACCAGATTACCGGGCAGGTATAAATCTACAATTGGAGCTGAACAAGGCCAGATCTGAATATTCAGGTTATGGTCCACTATAGCCTGGGAAAGCAAATCACGCCAGGCGCAAATAGCTGCTTTGCCCACCTGCGAGGCGCCCAGGTTCCAAAAAAGTGGGCAGGAGTGCGGCGATTAACATGGCTTTTTCGCATAGCCGATATAGTTGGGCGAGGGAGATACCCAAACCTTGCTCGAGATGGAAGCGTTTCGAATTAACCAGCTCTCCAGTTAACCCACGGCAAACTGGCTGCGAGACAGCGCACGCCATCCAGCGTTTCTCTGGATTCACACTCCAATCCGCATGGCGATGACAGATATTAGTTCGAAAGCCATTTGAGCATTACAATAATTGGGCAAGAACCATCCATTCGCCTGGTGTACCAGTAATCATCTGGTGGTTCCTGATCACACCGGCATGTTCCAAGCGAGTAATAGCCTGGTCGAGATCTGCCGGTTTCCACCCGAAAAGCTTGGACGGATCGCGGTACTGGGTTGCCCCGAGCGAAAGGAAATAAAGCTCGATGATTTTTTGGCGAGCATCCACTTCCCCCAAATAGCGGGCGTGTTCAAGCAGCGAAGGTTCATAGCGGGACACGATATCATAGGTGAACGAATAATGCCATGAGCCAGCATCCGCCACGCCCACTGGCATGATCTTAAAATCTGCCTGCAAGTCTGCCAGCGCACGCTCAAAGCGACTGGAGCTCTCGTGGCTGGTGAGGTGTGATGCCTTGCGCAATGAGATGGTGTCTTGCGGGCTACTGGCGAGCAGGGCTTCATACACAGCCTTGGCTTCCTGTGTCATACGCCCTTGCTCGTAAATGGTAAGGTAATCCTCTTCGGGGGAGCCGTAATTTTCAGTCAGGGCATAAAAATAAGCGGCAACCTCCATAGAAATAATGGTGGCTCTTTTACGAAGGATCTTTCCATAATACCAGATGTGCTTACCCAGCAGAGAGTCCTTCCAATCCCAGCTGATATGACCCGGATCATCATGCTCATCCGGAACCGGACGGTCACCAGCCACTGCACCCCACAGGCTGGGCAAGATAATGCCCTGTATGGGCCAAAAAAATATAAAGCCGCGTTCGTTTACATAGCGAATCGCATCATCCTTCGTTTTCAAGCGAAGCTGCGGTTGAAAGGCGAAGGTTTGTGAGCGATATTCACGGATATGATCGAGCGTAAGCATAGATTTCATGGGAAAAATTCCCCCATCATATAGGTGCCCATGGTTTACTGATAGCCGCCTGAAATTACCGGGATCAGCTTGATGACAACATTCTCTTTGATGATCTCATCATCGGTGATCAGCTCCCCATTTAGGGTGGCGAGCACACTATCTGGCTCGATACCCAGCTTTTGCAGGGCTTTGCGTACAGTCATGCCATGCTTAACCTCAAATTCTTGTTTGCGCAGGATGATTTTCGCTGTCATATGCCAATTTAACCACAAAAAAACTGGATTTATAGCAGGCAAATGGGGGGAATTAATTATTTCAATTTAACCGGTTTTCTAACCATGTAGGGGCATGCTGTTATCGACTAAATTAGCTCAAACAACGCTGATTCCAACCAGCTGGATGTAAAATTAAAGTATGTTAATCAGGAGGCGAATAGATGTTGCTGCAATCATTTCGACCAAAATCCAGGCTGGCGACAAAAATCACCACAGTGAATCAACCTCGATTCCCGGTAATTGATGCTCATAACCATCTAGGCGATGAATTTGGTGGGGGGTGGATCAACCGCCCGGTAAGCGAGCTGATCGATCTCCTCGACCAGGCAGGTGTGAAGAGATACGTGGATCTGGATGGGGGTTGGAGCGATGATATCCTGGCAGCCCATCTCGATAAATTCAAAGCCAGCCACCCCGAACGTTTCGTGGTGTTTGGAGGGGTGAACTGGGAGATGTGGAAATCGCTGGGGGAGGCCTTTCCGGAATGGGCGGCCAAAAGAGTAATCACCCAGAAAAAGAGCGGTGCAGAAGGCTTGAAAATCTGGAAGAATTTTGGATTGAAGGTGACCGACCACACCGGCCAGCTGGTTAAGGTCGACGATGCCCGACTGGCAC
This sequence comes from uncultured Anaerolineaceae bacterium, assembly GCA_964385625.1. Lineage (GTDB taxonomy): Bacteria > Chloroflexota > Anaerolineae > Anaerolineales > UBA4823 > FEB-25. The sequence goes on from CAYLPS010000002.1 coordinate 54,948, forward strand.
CAATCTGGGATATTGCGGGAGAGTTGCATTTACCGGTGATGATCCATGTCGCTGATCCGGTGGCGTTTTTCGACCCGTTGGATGAAACCAACGAGCGCTGGGAGGAATTAACCGCCCATCCTGATTGGCATTTCCCATGCCCGCCATATCCGGCATTCATTTCCATCCTTGAAGCCCTGGCTAAGCTTGTGAAACACCACCCAAAAACTATATTCATTGGTGCCCATGTGGGATGTTATGCTGAAAATCTGAAATGGGTTTCCAGCCTGATGGATGAGTGCCCAAATTTTTATGTGGATATCAGCGGCAGGATCAGCGAATTAGGGCGCCAACCCTACACCGGGCGGAGATTTTTCCTGGAGCACGAAGACCGCATATTATTTGGCAGTGACATGGGACCGAAGCTGGAAGAATATCGATTGGCTTACCGATTTTTAGAAACAGACGATGAATACTTCAACTATAATGCTGCGGAGATTCCCCAACAAGGCAGGTGGTGTGTGTGTGGCTTGCATCTGCCCGATGAGGTGTTAAAGAAGGTTTATTCTACAAATGCCGAGCAGGTGTTATTGGATAATAATAACTAAATGATGAGGAGTTTGATACTATCATTTAGGTATTCGTTGAATGTGTATTTTCGGTCACTCGACCCACACGATTCGATCAATAATTTAGCGGAGGCGGGCTCTTATTTTTTATCGTCATCGTCCACATGCCTGCCAGTTCTGTTATATAATTTTGTCAGATATCAAGTGGTTTAGATATATCTCGACCTTTGTGGTGAGAGTATTTAGCTTCGAGGGATGGTGATTCAGCATTGGACATGGTCGAAGATAAATCAGCTGTGAAGCGGTATTTAGATCAGGAGATTTACGTAAGTGGAGAATGAAAAAACCAGTAATCTTGATAACGGAATTATGGTGGTGGATAGAAAGGAAGGCAGGCTAACAATTCTGTGAAGGCGCTTTACAGAAAATTCAAGTCATTCATTTATTTTTGTGATATTATCTTATCGTCAATATACAGAGGACTTAGCATTGACCTGGCAGTTCACAACTGAGGTACTGATCGCATTACTGGCAGCCGCCATTGCATTGCTCTTGAGCATATTAAGCTGGCGGTGGTGGAGAACCCCTGGGGTAATTTTCTTTGCACTGATGATGATTGCTGTAGGGGGTTGGGCAATATTTTCCGGGCTGGAAATTGCATCGGTACCCACCCTACTCAAAATCTTGTGGGCAAAAATGCAAATCATAAGCGTTGCATTTATTGCCGGATTTTGGTTATTATTCCTGCTTCAATTCACCCACCAGGAAAAAAGGATAGCTAACTGGTGGGTTGTCTTATTAATGATCATACCGGTGATGACCATATACGTTGCTGTTACCGAAAACCAGCATCACTGGCTGTGGAAATCGATCGTACCTTCATCGAATGCTCCAGGTGCACCGCTGAATTTCACCGGCGCATGGTGGTATTTACTATCAGCTGCCTTTTTTTACCTGGAGCTCATCGTTGGGGTGATGATATTAATTCGGCGAATCATCGTCGCCCCCAGATATGCAGGCACCAGGAGCCTTTTAATTTTGTCAGGGATCATCCCTCCCCTGGTTTGTAACCTGATCTTCCAGGCTCAGATCGTCCCATCCATTCAGATGAATATCATCATCTTGATCGGTTTGGTGATCAGTGGGTTGGTCTATTATTGGGGAATCTATTATTTTCAGCTGCTCGAATACTCGTCGCTTTCACGTGATGAAATCATCGACAATATGAGTGAAGGCGTGATCGTCCTGGATAGGAAAGACAGGATATACAATATAAACTCGACTGCATTGAAAATGCTGGGATTAAGCCAGCGTTCTGCCAGGCGGAAAACACTAAATGATATCATTGCCATCTGGCCAGGCATTGCTGAGACTTTCCGTGTGCCCCATAATTATGAAACCGAGGTGCGAATCAATGGGGAGGTCCCGAAGACTATCAGCGTGCGTACCTCTAACCTCAAAGATCGGGATGGGCACGTAACTGGCCGAATGGTGGTCTGGTGGGACATCACCAACTACCGGCAGGTGGAAGCTACTTTGAGGGATTCTGAGGCAAGATTTAAAGCCCTTTTCCAAGGGGCGCCGGATGCCATCATTATTACCGATAAAAATAACCACATCCTGCTGGCTAACAACCAGGCTACAACGTTATTTGGTTATTCGATGGAGGAGCTGGCGGACCATTCGATTGACCTGATCGTGCCAGAACGCTACCAGGAAGCATATTACAAGTATCAAAAAGCTTTTATCGATGAGATCGACACCCGTCCGGGGATCAGCCTGCCGCTGTATGGGGTGAGGAAAAACCGGCGTGAAATACCCATCGAAATTGCATTGAGCCCGGTAAAAATCCCATCGGGGGTAATTTTCACAAATATCATTCGCGATCTGACCATTCGCCGCGAGGCTGAAGAACAATTACGGCTACAGAGCGTAGCGCTTGAATCGGCAGCAAATGGGATCATCATCACCGACCGTAATGGAAATATCCAATGGGTCAATCCGGCATTCACCAAAATGACGGGTTACAGTGTGGATGAGGTGATTGGTAAGAATCCACGCCTTCAGAAATCTGGGCTGGTGCCGCAAGAAACCTACCGTAATTTATGGCGCACGATATTAAGCGGCAATGTATGGCATGGCGAGCTGATTAACCGTAAGAAAGATGGCAGCATTCTCACTGAAGAACAAACAATCGCCCCGGTTAAAGATGGCTCGGGGGAGATCATGCATTTCATTGCCATCAAGCAAGATATTACCGAGCGAAAGCATGCCGAGCAGGTGTTGAGTAAACGCTCCGATCAAATCGCCACATTAAACCGGGTGATGCGCTCATTGAGTTCCAGTCTCGACCTTTCGAAAGTGCTCGATATGATCTTGCAGGAAATACAGCAGGTGATCCCTTACGATAGCGCCTCGATCTGGTTGTGTAAAGAGGATAGCCTGGAAATTATCGCCGCGTATGGATTTACCAATCCCGAGGCATTGATTGGTAAGACATTTACTCTCTCCTCAAGCAACAATGCCAATGCAAGGGTAATCCGCTCACGCATGCCCTTAATCGAAAATGATATCTCGTCAAGTTTCAACGCACTGCAAAATGGCAATCAAACCAAGACCATGAACCGCGGCTGGATGGGTGTGCCAATGATCATAGGCGACCGGGTGATTGGGATGTTGGCGTTGGATAAAAATGTGCCCAATTTTTATACCCAGGAGCAATCTCAATTTGCCGTAGCATTTGCAGCTCAGGCAGGCATTGCGATTGAAAATGCCCGTTTATATTCAGATGCTCAAAAAGAGCTGATGGAGAAAATCGAAGCAGAAGAGAAATTATTAAAATTACAAAAAGAGCTGGAGGAACAAGCCATCCGAGATTCATTGACCGGTTTATACAACCGCAGGTTCCTGGATGAAACCTTATCACGTGAATTATCACGCGCAGAACGGGATAAATATTCGGTCAGTGTAGTGATGCTGGACCTGGATCATTTTAAGAATTTCAACGATTCCTACGGCCACGACGTGGGTGATCTCATGTTGAAGCAGCTGGGCAAGATGTTGACATCACAGGTGAGAGCCGGCGATATCGCCTGCCGCTATGGTGGCGAGGAATTTGTAGTGGTAATGCCCAAGGCATCATTATCGGTTGCCCGGCAAAGGGCAAATGACTGGCGCATCAAATTCGAGAGCCAGGAAATTGAGTATGAAGGGGAAGTGCTGAATGCCACCCTATCGGCAGGAGTGGCGGTTTACCCATTACATGGTACAACCAGCGAAGAAATCGTGCGGCGGGCAGACCAAGCGATGTATGCGGCTAAAGCAGCCGGACGCAACCAGGTAAATGTTGCCCAATAAAGTCGAATTAACCCCAGAAATATGATCCAATGAATGTTAAACTCAACCACATTTTTCTATCAACCAGGGGGAATTCTGAGATCATCGATATCACACAAAAAGTGAAGGATTGCATCACCAGCAGCAATCTCTCCAACGGGTTGGTGACTGTTTTTTGCCCATCATCCACCAGTGGCGTAACCACCCTGGAATATGAGCCAGGCGTACTGCATGATTTGCAACACATCATGGGGGAAATCGTCCCACAGGACCGCTACTATGAACATGATGAAGCCTGGCACGATGGAAATGGACACAGTCACGTCCGTGCTGCCCTTTTAAAGGCTTCATTGACGATTCCTCTTGTCGATGGACATATGACCCTGGGTACATGGCAGCAGGTGGTGTTTGTCGATTTCGATGTAAGACCGAGAAAGAGGGAGATTATTGTCCAAATTCTCGGAGAGTAGACTCCTATGAAAAGCGGCCGATTGACCGGCCGCTTTTCAATGATAGACCGAGAATAAATACTTTATGTTGGGAGATTTTCTTTCGTGCGCATGGCGTTGAATGCTGCAATGGATACTTCCAACATGTCATCGCTAGGCTCGCGGGTGGTTAGATGCTGCAAGGCAAGGTTGGGCTTAACAAGCAGCTGCACTAATTTTTGGTCAAGGTGATTAGCCGTCCAGCGTATATATTCATACGCGAGGCTGGCGAGGAGAGGCAGGAAAAGTATGCGGCTTGCCAGGCGCCAGGTGGTTGGAAGCGGGCCCAGCAACGAGAAGAGTACGATCGACAACAATACCAGGGTCAGCAGGAACGCAGTGCCGCAACGTGGGTGTTCAACCGAAAATCTAGCCACCGACTCGGGGGTTAATTCGGCTCCGTCTTCATAGGCATTGATGGTCTTGTGCTCGGCGCCGTGGTAGGCAAATACTCGGCGTATGTCGGGAATGAAGCCAACTGCCCAGATGTAACCGACGAGTAAAAATAGGCGGACAAGCCCTTCGAGCAGATTTCCCAGCCAAGCATTGAAACCAAGGTAGTGTTCAGAAAGCTGACCGATGGCAGCAGGAGCGAGAAAGAACAGGCCAACCCCAATGGCAATAGAAATGAACAGGGTCAGGTACAGCATCGGGCCCTCGATTTTTTCATCTTCGCCGGTTTGGGTGTTTGCCGAGATGGTCAGCGCACGCGTCCCAAGAACCAGGGCATCGAGCAGCATAACGATGCCGCGTAAAAACGGGATCTTGATGATCTGGTGCTGGTAGATAGCGCTCAACGGCTCTTGATGAATGGTTATTTCACGGTCAGGGGCACGCATAGCGATTGCCACGGAATGTGTGCCGCGCATCATCACCCCTTCAATCACAGCCTGGCCACCGTACAACGGAAAACGAGATTTCTCATTCATAATCATTAGATAATCTAGATATAGCGCCAAGGATTATTCGAGCACGAAGTTACTGTGCCAGATTAAAATAAAAATGGATGAAGCTATCAATGCCACGATACCAGGAAGGCAGGTGAAGTTTCTCGTTGGGTGAATGCATATTGTCATCCAGCATGGAAAATCCCGTATTTACCGTTGGCACACCTAAAATCCGCTGGAAGTCTAAAACGACCGGCACGCTGCCTCCTTCACGCTTGAATATCGGAGGTCTGTGCCATACAGCTTCCAGGGCATTACTTAAGGCCTGGACATAAGGCGAGCTAATATCGGCGATGGAAGCCGGACCACCGTGCTTGGGGGTCAGACTCCAGCGAATGGATCGGGGGGCGTGGGCTTCCAGGTAAGCTTTCATCTGCTGGTAAACATCATCGGGTAGCTGGTCGGGCACCAGGCGGCAGGATATTTTTGCCATTGCCCAGGCAGGCAGGACGGTCTTTTGCCCATCACCAGTAAAACCGGATAGCATTCCATTAACTTCAAGGGTGGGGCGGGCACCGATGCGCTCGGTTGATGTGTAGCCGGCTTCGCCATCCAAAGCGGGAGACCCGGTGGCTTTCAGGTAGAAATCATCATCGATGGGCATCCTGGCGAGCTCAGCACGCTCTTCCTCACTAAGTGGACGGACTTTATCATAAAAGCCAGGTAATGTTATCCGGCGCTGTGAATCATGCATGCCGGCAATCAGTTCACACAATGCCTGGGCGGGGTTGAGCACTGCACCACCGAAGACACCTGAGTGCAGGTCGTGGTCGGGGCCGTCGATGCGCAACTCCATATAAGCCAAGCCTCGCAATGCATAAGTGATCGAGGGAATTTCCGGGGAAATGGCACCTGTATCCGGGTTAATCGCCAAGTCACATTTAAGCATTTCACGGTGTGATTCGATGAACTCTGCCAGGTGCGGCGAGCCGATCTCTTCCTCACCCTCGAAGATAAATTTAAAGTTGATTGGCAGCTGGCTGGTTTTCAGGATTGATTCAATTGCATCCAGGGTTACAAGGATTTGGCCCTTCATGTCGGTAACACCACGGGCATAGATATACTCACCGCGCACTTCAGGCGAAAAAGGCTTGCTTATCCATAGATCCAGGGGATCGGCCGGTTGGACATCATAATGCCCATAAACTAAGGCAGTCAGGGCGGGTGGTTTGGCATGCATCCATTCACCGACAACAACCGGATGACCTCCAGTTGGCAAAACCTGTACATGGTCCATGCCTAATATGCGCAGGTGGTTTGAGAGCCATTCAGCAGCCCGTTGGACATCACTTTTGGAAACTTCATCCGTTGATATCGATGGTATGGTGGAGAAAGCCTTTAATTCATCTAAGAAGCGGTCAGCATTTTCGTGGGCGTATTCGATTGCTTTTATACGAAGGTCAGTCATGGTATCTCCTTATCCAGGGAATATGAATGTGTAGTTGAGGATAATCAGCTCAATGGTTCGGCGGGATGCGTTTTTATCCATCAGATTTCAAATAAAGCGCGATGAAAGGAAACAAAGATCGGCAAGCTAATGTTATGTTATTACATCAACTGGCTTTGGCATTTCTTGCAATAGCTGCCAGATGCTCCGGGCTGGTCCCGCAACATCCTCCTACTACCTGAGCACCTGCTTCCAGCCAGGAAGGCACTAATGCACCCATTTTCTCGGGGGTAATATCGTAGAATGTATTGCCGCTCGCATCAACGCGAGGTAGCCCTGCGTTAGGCTTAAACCAAAGGGGTTTGGAAGTTGCTTGCTTCAAATCTAACAGGTTCTGCAGATTATCCTCGAGGCTATGGCCGCAATTGATCCCAAGCATATCAATAGGCAGGCTATCGAGCTCTTTGGAAGCCAGGGAAGGGCTGACCCCCATCATCGTTCGGCGACCCCGGTCGTAGCTGAGTGAGACTACTAACGGCAGTTCACTCACCTGGCGAACTCCCTGGACCGCCGCTTTGATTTCAGCGATGTCAAACTGGGTTTCAATCACCAGCAGGTCGGCCCCCGCTCGCGTAATGGCATCCGCCTGTTCTGCATAGGCATTAATCACCTCATTGGTTTCTAGGGGTCCATAGGGTTTTAATAACTGGCCAACCGGCCCAAGTGAGCCGGCAACATATATAGGTGCGGTACCCACCGCCTCTCTGGCAAGCTCAACGGCTTTACGGTTGATTTCTACCGCTTTACCTCTGAGATCACTGTTACTCAAGCGGATCGAGCTGGCACTAAAGGTGCTGGTGAGGATGATATCAGCACCAGCATTGATGAAATCCTTGTGCAGCTGGATGATTTTCTGGGGGTGCGCAATTACCCACGATTCAGCTGTTTGGCCTCCTGGCAATCCCCGTGCGATAAGGTTGGTACCAGTTGCGCCATCGGAAATCAGTATTTCATGATTTGTGATGCGGGTTAAGAAGGTCTGTTTGGTCATTAATGTTATTTTATCCTGATTTACGAGTAGTTGTGTTATTTTTAGCCATTTAATCATTCAGAAGAACGTGAAGGATTAGAAGCGGTTACAAACATCAAGTAAAATACCAGTAATATCGTGGTGAACATCATGGTGAAACCGAGAAATCCAAGGTTATCCAATGGATTGAACAGGTTATCAACAATCTCTCTCAATACAGGCCGTGCATTAAAAAGGATGTCCCAGCTGTTATATCGGCTAAAGCGACCAAGATAAACACCCAGGCTGGCGAGGCTCAGGGAGAATAGAGCAAACAGCCAGCCGAAGATTTTTCCCAACACCCTCTCAATGATGATGTGGATGCTGCGCAGGGAGGCAATGGCAAGGAAACAGCCAGTGAAGGCAAATAAAGCAATTAAGCTTATATCAAACCATAGTGGGACCGGTGGGCGAGGATCGAGATAGTAGAAGTCGGTGACAATATACGGGGCATTGGGGAAAAAAACAAGCCATAAAACACCCAGAAAAGCGATCAACCACCAGGGTTTCGATTTACTACGGTAGGTTGATGAAGCCAGCACACTAAAAATGTATGGCAGCCAGGCGAGAAATAAATTCCATAGTAAATTAGAATAATTATAGGTTGAGCTATAAATAAACCTGAAAATTAAAAACGCGCAGGCCATCAAGGAAGATAAGATGAGCGGGAAAAATGAATGAGTATGCAAAAACTGGCTCATTGAGCCGAAGGATATTTTAGTCATTGATATCGAGGCAGATTATAAGGCCTTTTTGGCTCACAATGTATGTTAAAATTACCTAGTTACAGACCGGCGGTCGTTGCAAGTGTCGATTGCAGTGGCGTCGGGTTGGTGAGTTACCAGACTCGTCGAAAAGTACCGCCATATCCGCCGATTCTATGACTGAGATTGATATTTCTTCCCTAAATGGCTTACTTCGTGTTATATATCATGCAGGATCATACCTGGCAGAATGTCAAGTGATGTTTAGACGAGGCTGATGGGATATGCCTGAATTTTTGGATCAATTGATAATCATGAATGAAAAGGCGTATCTTGCTAACCTACAAATCCAATACACTGAATGTATTAGCACAGCAGCACCGATTTTTAAGGTATGTATATGCCATCAACAGGTGGTAGCATCATGAAAGTTCCTCGCTGGCTAGAATGGGCGCGGGAGATCCAGGCCCTGGCGCAAACGGGCTCCTACTATGCACTGAATGAATATCAACGCCAAAGGTATCAACGCCTTAAAGAAATAGCAGCAGAAATGGTAAGCGAGCATTCCGGGCTGGAAATAGAACCTATACTGAAGGCATTCGTAACTCCGTCAGGCTACAGCACCCCACGAGTGGATGTTCGGGGGGTGGTGTTTAAAGAGGATAAATTACTATTGGTTCGAGAAAGAGCGGACAATGGATGGACCTTTCCGGGTGGATGGGCAGATGTAGGTGAACTTCCCTCAAAAGCTGCCGAACGTGAAGTATGGGAAGAAGCGGGGTTTGAAGTTGAAGCACATAAAGTGATCGGGGTATATGATGCTAACCGGTTTGGGCCGCTTGAGCTATTTCATGCCTATAAAATCGTGTTTTTATGTGATTTAATAAGTGGGACGGCGCAGCCGAGCATCGAAACTTCAGAAGTAGCTTTCTTCGGCGAGGAAGAAATACCGCAAGCGCTATCTGGAGAGCGTACCGGGTTGCGGCATATCCGTGATGCGTTTAGAAATCTGAAAGATCCGGGTTGCATGACCATGTTCGATTAAGGATTCAGGAAATGGAAAAGACGGGGTTGTTGATCGTCAATGGTAAATTGATTACCTGGGGTTTGCCCAACCAGATATTGAAGGGATACGCTGTTTTGGTTGACGATGGGCGTATTCGCGAAATCGCTCGACAAGAAGATATAGTGGAAAGATTCCCACAAGTAAAGCAGCTAGACGCCCACGGGCAATACGTCATGCCAGGCTTAATCTGTGCGCACACCCATTTTTATTCGGCTTTTTCGCGAGGTATGCCAATCCCGGGCGAGCCAGCGAAGGATTTCCCAGAGATCCTCAATAAATTATGGTGGCCACTAGATCAGGCTTTGGATGGGCAAGCCATCCGATATTCGGTTCTGGTTGGCTTGATCGATGCGATACGCCATGGCACCACTACACTGGTCGACCATCATGCCTCACCAAACCACATTGCCGGGTCGTTGGATATCATCTCGGAGGTAGTTTTGGAGGCCGGCGTGAGGGCTGCGCTATGTTATGAGGTGACCGATCGGAATGGGTTGGCAGGTGCGAAGGCCGGGATTGAGGAAAATGCTCGTTTTATCAATAAACTTGGTGCGCATAGCCATAATAACCCTCAACTCAGCGCGATGTTCGGATTGCATGCCAGCCTCACGCTTTCAGACGCCACATTGGACGCCTGCCGTCAGGCTGCACCCGCTGGAACGGGCTTTCATATCCATGTTGCGGAGCACGAGATTGATGAAACCGATAGTATCGCTAAATCTGGTATGCGGGTTGTTGAACGGTTGAATAAATACCAGATGCTGGGACCAGGCTCGCTCCTGGTGCATGGTGTGCACATCGATGACCGCGAGATCGAGCTGGTGGCGGATACTCACACCTGGATGACCCACCAACCGCGCTCCAACATGAATAATGGTGTAGGATTACCGCAAGTAGATAAAATGCTATCAGCGGGCATTCAAGTGTGTCTGGGGAATGATGGATTTTCAAACACCATGTGGGAGGAATGGAAGACTGCTTACCTGGCTCATAAGCTGTGGAACAGGGACCCCCGCAGGATGAGCGCCGATAAGGTGGTGCAGATGGGGGTATACAACAATTCCGGACTAGCCAGCATGCTATTTCAAAGCAGGGTGGGGATGCTTGCGGAGGGTGCTCAGGCGGATCTGGTTTTTGTGGATTACCATCCATATACGCCGGTAAGCGCAGATAATTTACCCTGGCAGATCATCTTTGGTTTCCATGAAAGCATGGTGACCACGACAATTGTGGGGGGTGAAATCCTCATGCAAGACCGCAGGTTGCTTACCCTCGATGAGGAGGAAATTTGCTCGAAAGCCATAGAATTAGCTCCTCAAATATGGGAACGATATTTCGCTCAACGAGGGTTACAACCTTGAGATTTAAGAACACCAGACTTGCGGAGGATTGAACATGCCAGAAAAGTTACCAGTCATAGGCATTATCGGAGGTACGGGAAAGGAAGGCACAGGGTTGGCGTTACGATGGGCTGCCGGAGGATACCAGGTAATCATTGGCTCCAGGCAGCTTGAAAGAGCGGTTACGGCAGCGAAAACGATTAACCAGCGGCTGGGGACTGACCAGGTGACCGGCTTGATGAATCCTGACGCTGTACTCCGTGTTGAAATTTGTGTAATGACAGTTCAACAGGCTGCACACCAGCAAGCTATCGAAGGCTACTATAACGAGTTACAGGGAAAGATCCTGGTGGATGCAACCTCGCGGGTTGATTATCGCGATCCGCACGTCCCTGAACCACCAAGCGCAGCGCAGCTGGCACAGCAGTTCCTTGGCCCAAATGTTCGCGTGGTGGCGGCATTTCAAAATATCCCTGCCGTATTGCTGTCAAAATCGCCGGCCGAGCCATTGGATGCTGATGTACTGGTGTGTTCCGATAATTTACTGGCTGCGGAGGAAGTGATCAAGCTGGCTAAGGCGGCAGGAATGCGGGGTTATTATGCGGGTGAGCTGGCCAATTCAGTGATTGTGGAAGGGCTGACTGCCCTACTGATCAGTATGAACAAATACTACAAGGTTAAACACGCCAGCGTGAGAGTCACCGGGATACCAGCGATATAGGAGATATTTTTTATAATGGGTATGACATTGATGGCACTGCCCAATATCCCGCTGATCCGTACAGGAGACGACCTGGTACAGATCATTGAAAATGGACTCAACCAGGCAAGTTTGACACTTAAGGATGGAGATATCCTGGTTCTAGCCCAGAAAATCGTCTCAAAGGCTGAGGGGAGGTGGGTGAACCTTGCAGATATCCAGCCATCGGAAGAAGCAGCCCGGTTAGGCGAGCGAATACAAAAAGACCCACGCTTGATCGAATTAATCTTGCGCGAAAGCCACCAGGTTCTGCGGACGCGAGTCGGAACGATCATCGTCGAGCACCGGTTAGGTTTTATTTGCGCAAACGCCGGCATTGATCATTCCAATGTGGCCGGAGAGGGAAATCCAAATGAAGAACTCGTATTACTTTTACCCGAAAATCCTGATGCAAGCGCTAAAGCCATCCGGGAGATTCTCGAATTGAGAAGCGGGGTGCATTTGGGAGTGATGATCATCGATTCGCACGGGCGTGCCTGGCGCCAGGGGGTGGTTGGCGTGGCAATCGGACTAGCCGGCTTGCCGGGGTTGGTGGACATGCGCGGGAAAAGTGACCTCTTTGGGTATAACCTGCGCATCACTACAATCGGCGCAGCGGATGAGCTGGCGGCAGCTGCCTCTCTGGTGATGGGCCAATCTGACGAGGGCACACCGATTGTGCTGGTAAGGGGTTTCCCTTACCCTCTTCGTGATGGGAGTCTAAAAGAGCTGTTGAGGCCGAAAGAGCAGGATTTATTTCGTTGAACCGTGAGTTTTGGGAATATCTTCGGAAATTGGTAACATCCAGTGAGATCGTGATTGAGCGGCCAAAGGGGAGCGAGCATCAGCGTTACCCGCAAGGTACTTACCCAGCTGATTATGGATATTTGAGCGGCACGCTCGCGATGGATGGGGGTGGAGTGGATATATGGATTGGCACGCTGGGAAACCAACAGGTGGTGGGTGTATTATGCTGTGTGGACTTATTGAAAAAAGATACCGAGCTGAAAGTTATTTATGATTGTTCTGTAGATGAAGTCCAAGCAATCGTTGACTTCGTTAATGCCGGTCAAATGAGGGCGATATATATCCCCAAGGAGCGTGAATATGGCTTGGATACCTGAGAATTATTTGGATTTACTTAACGATGAGACCAGAGCGTTTGGCTATCTGGCAACACTGATGAAAGACGGATCACCTCAACTGACGCCGGTTTGGTTCAACACTGATGGGATTCACATATTGATTAATTCGACCACTGACCGGGTGAAAGATCATAATATGCGCCGAGATGGACGAGTGGCTTTTTTAATCGCCGATCCGAAAAATCCATACCGGTATATTCAAATTAGAGGCAAGGTCGTGGATATCACCACCGAAGGAGCACGGCAGCATATCGACGCGCTGGCAAAAAAATACAGGGGGGTGAATAAGTACGTGGGAAGATCTGATGATGAAGTGCGCGTGAAATATAAAATCCTTCCTAAAAAGATAAGCGTGTATTAACCAAAATGGTTACCGGCAAGATTAAAAATAAGCCATGGGAAGAGGAATAAAGGTAGTTGCACTTGCAGGTGGAGTAGGTGGGGCAAAACTGGCCGATGGATTGGCACAAGTCTTGCCTCCTGAACAGATAACCATCATTGTGAACACTGCCGATGATTTCACTCACCTTGGACTCAAGATATCTCCAGACCTGGATACGGTCTGCTATACGCTTGCGGGACTGGCGAACCCCGAGACAGGCTGGGGCAGGAGGGATGAGACTTGGAATGTATTCCAAGCCCTGCAGCGTTTGGGGATGGCAGATTGGTTCCACCTGGGTGATTCGGATCTAGCCACACACATCTCACGCACAACATGGCTCGGTGAAGGCCGCAAGCTCAGCGAGGTTACGGATGAGTTGTGCCGTATCTGGGGTGTGAGGGTGAGGGTATTACCCATGAGCGACGATTCAATCCAGACATGGGTATACACCGATGAGGGTGACCTGGTATTCCAGGAATATTTCGTTCACCGGCAATGCCAACCCATGGTCAAAGGCTTTCGATTCGAGGGATCAGAAAGCGCTAAACCTGCTCCGGGAGTTTTGGAAGCAATCGACACTTGTGATGCGGTGGTTATTTGCCCGTCCAACCCATGGGTGAGCATCGATCCCATCCTATCCATCGTAGGAATCAAGCAAGCCATCGTAAATCACCTGGTTGTGGCGATATCGCCCATCATTGGTGATAAAACCATCAAAGGACCAGCTGCGAAGATGTTTTCAGAGTTGGGAATTCAACCCTCGGCATTGGCTGTGGCTCAGCACTACTTGGGGCTCATTAACACAATTTTTATTGACCAATCTGATATTGGGATGAAGGAAGAAGTTGAATCCCTGGGGGTTCGTACTTTCCTAACCAACATCTTAATGTACGATCCGTTAGAACGTGGTAGATTAGCAAGAGAGGTTCTCGAATACATATTATCATTAAGAGGGGCATGAAATGACCACTTGGGCGATCGTCCCGGTAAAACCATTGCGCAGAGGGAAATCACGATTATCTGGAGTATTGAGCCTGGAAGCTCGGACTGCGTTAAACCATTATTTATTGTCAAAGACCCTCGAAACACTGACCTCTGTCAAAGAAATTGAGTATTCCCTGGTGGTTAGCCGGGACCCGGAAGCTTTGACCATTGCCAGGGAATATCGCGCTCGCACAGTGCAGGAGCAAGGCGCACCGCAATTGAATATTGCCCTGACGCGTGCCACTATGGTGGCTTTGAGCCACTCGGTGCAAAGCGTCTTAATTGTGCCAGCGGACCTGCCGTTATTAACTGCCGATGACATCCGGGCGGTGGTGAAGAAAGGGATTGAGCCGCCGGTGGTCGTGATCACACCTGACCGTCATTTCCAGGGGACAAATGCCTTGTTAATCTCACCGCCGGGATTAATCAAATATGAATACGGGCCGGATTCATTTTCAAAACATTGCGAGCAAGCCAGGCGTGCAGGTGCCAAGCTGGAAATTTGCGAGCGTGGTGCCGTGGCATTGGATATCGACTTTCCAGAAGATCTCGAGCTGGCAGGTTATCAAATGATGGAGGCCGAACACTGGCACGAACTGAACCAGTAATAAATTATAAAGGAGATGAAGATGGCAGAAAGAGTGGCATTATACCTTCAGGATGCTCATGACCTGCGTGATGGCCTGGAATACGCAAGGTACGCCGAACAGCGAGGATTCGAGGCAGTCTGGCAGGCAGAATCACGACTGGTGAGAGATGCCATCGTACCCATGGCAGCCTATGCCGCGGTGACTGAAAAGATAAAGGTTGCATCTGGGGTGATCAATAATTGGACACGCAACATCGGGCTGCTGGCAGCCACATTTTTAACCCTTGACGACCTGGCTCCCAACCGTATTATCTGCGGGATTGGCGCATGGTGGGACCCGCTGGCAAAAAACGTGGGCATCGTTCGGCGTAAACCCCTGACCGCGATGAAGGAAACTGTGATCGTTTTACGCAAGCTATTGAACATGGAACGGGTGACCTTCCACGGTGAATTTCACCACGTAGATGGTATCGAGCTGGATGTAGTGCATGGAAGGCGCGAACCCCGCAACATTCCCATATTGATCGGGGCGACGGGAGACCAAATGATGGAGCTGGCAGGTGAGATTGGCGATGGCGTGGTGCTAAACTACTGTGTACCGCCAGAATATAATACCAAAGCCCTTGAATTGCTGGAAAAGGGTGCCCGGAAATCAGGTCGGAGATTGGAAGACCTGGATCGACCTCAGTTGATCGTCTGCTCGGTAGACCAGGACCATGATAAGGCGATTGATTCCACCCGCCTGTTGCTGACCCAATATCTTGCACAACAACCCCACATTGCCAGGGCATCGGGAGTCTCACCTGAAGTGGTGGCACAAATCCAGGCCATCCTCGGCTGGCCAGCCACAAAAGAACAAATCGAAAAAGCCAAGCATCTCGTGCCAGATCAGCTGATCCGCCGGATCACTGCTTCGGGAACGCCCAGTGAAGCGCGTGAAAAAGTGGCAGAATATATCAGAAACGGGTGCACCTGCCCAATCCTGTATTCCGTGGGCGGGGATGTGCATTTGCTAATCGATACATTTTCCCAGGGATGAAAACATGAAACAGCCGAGCTCAAAAGACTGTTTTGTATGCGGTAAAGAAAATTCCTACGGGTTGAAGCTGGATTTCTTCGAAACATCGCCCGGTGAGATTGAGGTAGATGTGACCATCCCTGAGCAATATCAAGGTTACCCGGGTGTGGTGCATGGAGGCATCGTGGCAGCGATGTTAGATGAAGTTACCGGGCGGGCACACATGGGGGACGACCCACCCCGTTTTATGTTCACTGCCCGCCTGGATATCCGTTACCGAAAGAACGTACCCATTGGCCAACCTTTGCACATTGTTGGGCACGCTGGTAAAAGCAAAGAGCGTACCGCGATGGCGAGCGGGCAGATATTTGGACCGGATGGAGAATTACTGGCAGAAGCGGACGCATTGCTGGTCGATGTGCCAAAAGAGCTTACCGAACAGGTAGATCTGAACGATATTGGTTGGAAAGTGTATCCCGATTGATAGAAGAAATGGAGCAGGAATCAGAAGTACATGATTATTGAATACCAACGGCCAAAAACCATAACCGAGGCGTTAACCTTGCTGTCCAGAGAACAACCTCGAACCTATCCACTTGGCGGGGGAACCGTTTTGAATAGAAGTGGTGATGAACCGTTTGCAGTGATCGATTTGCAAGATTTGAAGTTGAATAGCCTCACCCGGCAAGGAAATACCATACAGATAGGGGCAACCACAACTTTACAATCTTTGCATGATTATAAGGGTTTGCCTGAAGCATTCTATACCGTAATCAGGCGTGAGGCTACCTATAATCTTCGCACCATGGCCACCATTGCCGGAACTTTAGTTACTGCGAATGGAAAATCATCTTTTACCACGATGATGTTAGCGCTGGATACCAGCCTGGAATTTTTGGAGGCTGATAAGGCTCCCATCCAGATGAGACTGGGAGACTGGCTACCTTTGCGCTCGGAAAAAACGCCCGCCCGGCTTATCAGCAAGATAAGTTTCCCGGTGAATGTAAAAGTTGCTTATGAAAGCGTAGCCCGCTCTCCGGCTGACCAGCCCATCGTATGTGCCGCGCTGGCTCAATGGCCATCGGGAAGGACACGCCTGGCATTAGGTGGTTGGGGTGGTGCGCCATGCCTCGCAATGGATGGACCGGAAGCCGATGGCATCGAAGAAGCAGCAAAGAATGCCTACAGCCAGGCAGCAGATGAATGGGCAAGCTCGGAATATCGCCTCGACATGGCCGGTGTGCTGGCAGTCAGGTGCATTAAGCAGATCATCATGGAATGACCGATATATTTTGGATGACCGAATCATCAATCTATACGCTATATTGGTCATGCGAGCAAGTCATTTCGGAAAAAGCTAACCATGCCAGGTGATTATATGCCTATCGACCAGATCATACAGGGGGATTGTGTGCTCACGCTAAAAACCATCCCTGAGAAGTCTGTCGAGATGATTTTTGCAGATCCTCCCTATAATTTACAGCTCGAGAAGCAGCTTTGGCGACCCAACGCCTCAAAAGTGAATGGTGTAGATGAAACCTGGGACCAGTTCGGTAACTTCGAAGATTACGACCGCTTTACTGAGCTATGGCTCACAGGCTGCCGGCGGGTGCTGAAGGATAACGGGACGATTTGGGTGATTGGTTCATACCACAATATCTTCAGGGTTGGACGGTTGGTTCAAGACCTGGGATTTTGGATTCTAAATGACATTATATGGGTTAAGAACAACCCGATGCCTAATTTTCATGGTGTGCGTTTTACCAATGCTCATGAAACCCTCATCTGGGCTCAAAAATATAAGGGGTACCCATATACGTTCAACTACCGGGTGATGAAGGCTATCAATCGAGCTGGGAAGAAAAATGGGGGAAAGCAAATGCGCAGTGATTGGAATCTGCCCCTGTGCACAGGGAAGGAACGCTTGAAAATTAATGGTGAGAAAGCACACCCAACCCAAAAACCCGAAGCCCTGCTGGAACGAGTGATCCTGGCGAGCACCAATCCGGGAGATACCATCCTCGATCCATTTTTTGGCACGGGCACAACCGGTGCGGTGGCTAAACGACTTGGCCGCCATTGGATTGGAATTGAAGCTGATCCGGGCTATATCTCCATGGCAAAAAAGAGGCTTGATACAGTAGCTGTAGACACGGGCATCGATGAAAAACACAATGAAGCCTCAGCGCAGCAGGATAAAAGGATCCCGTTTGCCACCTTGATAAAAGTTGGTTTGCTAAAAACCGGGCAATCGCTGTATTTTGGCAAACATGGCAACCAACAGGCCACCATCCTGGAAAATGGTGATATCCGCTGTGGGGAATATACCGGCTCGATCCACAAGGTGGGGCGTGAAATTCAGAAAGCACCCTGCAATGGTTGGATGGCATGGTATTATATTGATGAAAATACAGGGGAACGTGAGCCAATCAATGGTTTACGGCAAAAAATACGTGAAGAGAATAGGCGGATTGGTGATGAAGATTGGATTTTAGCTGGCATTGATAAATGAAAAAGAGCGCGGAAATCCTACTTGGCATCCTGATATGCTTTATGGTCATAGGCGGAGTTTATTATTGGGCCACCAGCCTGATGGATTCGATCTATGCCTACCGTTCACCGCTTCACGCTTCACCTCCGAAAGCGGGCGATGTGCTAGGCACACCCAACACGCGCTCACTAGTGATTGTGCTGATCGATGCCCTGCGTTATGACACCTCATTGAAATCAGATGTAATGCCATTTTTGAACCAGTTGAGCAGCAAGGGGGCTTCCGCAGTGATGCACAGCCAGCCGCCTTCTTACTCAGCGCCTGGATATTCGGTTCTATTGACTGGTGCCTGGCCTGATATTAGCGATGGCCCGGCGATGAACCTGGAATATGAGGATATCCCCGCTTTTACCCAGGATAACCTGTTTTCAGCTGCTTATCGTGCGGGATTGAAAGCAGCGATCTCTGGTTTCAATTGGTTCGAGAAGCTGGTGCCACAGCAGGCGGTTTCGGCAAGCTTTTATACTGCCGGGGAAGACCAGGTGGCTGACCGCCAAGTGGTGAATGCAGCACTGCCCTGGCTGCAATCAGGCGAATACCCACTGGTGTTGATCCACCTGGACCAGGTCGATTACGCGGGTCACTACGAGGGAGGGCCAATCGACCCACGTTGGAATGCGGCTGCTACCCGGGCGGATAATTTGCTCAAGGAAATTGCCACCACCATGGACCTGAGCCAGGACACTTTGCTAGTCATCTCTGATCATGGGCAAATTGATGTGGGGGGGCACGGCGGGCAAGATCCGGTGGTGCTGGTGGAACCTTTTGTGCTGGTGGGTAAGGGTGCCATTGCGGGGAATTACGGGAATGTGCAGATGGTGGACGTGGCGCCCACCGTGGCAGCTATATTAGGGATGAACATTCCCGCTAGCAGCCAAGGGCATCCGCAGATTGCTATGTTTGATTTTTCACTGATGCAAGTCAATAAAATCAAAGCTGGCCTCTCCATGCAGCAACAGCAATTAGCTACGAATTACAGCGCGGCCATTAATCAGCCGGTGAAACCGATACAGAGTGGCGATGTTGTTTCTGATACCCAAAATTCAATGAATGCTGCCAAAAACAGGTTATTGACTATCCAGATGATCCCGCGATCCATCATTGCTATCATTGCTGGTTTCCTGCTGATCACCCTGGTGGCATGGTATGCGAGACCGGATTACCATTGGATGATGGCTGGTGTGGTTGTTTACCTGACCATATTTAATATAAAATATTTAATATTTGATCATAAAACATTCTCACTTAGCTCGGTTACGAGTGCCACCGATCTCATTTATTCAGCGGCATTCACTACCCTGATCGCATTATTTTTTGCCTGGATAATGGTCATCCTGGGTACCAAAATCTACCACTACAAACCCCGCAGGGTGACCAAATTTACCTTGAAATTCATCTTCACCGTATTGTCCATATTGGCTATACCTGTTTTAGTTCATTATGCGATCGATGGCGCAGTCGTTACCTGGGCATTGCCCAATTTCCTGATCAGCTTCCTGGGTTTGCTGTTTTTAATACAGTGTTTAATGGTAGCGGCAATTGGATTGTTCTTTACGGCGATTTCTCCACTCATCGGGTATTTCGCCCATGGAAAATAATGATATGGAGTACGAATGGAAATAAACCTTGATATCAACAATCTCTCACAGCAAGTCAGTATAGAGCCTGGTGAAAGCTTGTTGCACTTATTACGAAAACTGGGCATGTTCGGTGCCAGGCATGGATGTGATAGCGGTGAATGCGGTGCTTGTACTATTCTATTGGATGGCAAACCGGTGAATTCATGTTTGATCCTTGCAGCTCAGGCGCAAGGGCATAAAATACAAACCATCGAGTCGTTGGGTGAATATCCTGACCAAGCGTGGCGTGAGAACAAAGGGCTGCATGTATTACAGATGGCTTTCGCCTCCAATGGAGCCGTCCAATGCGGTTATTGTACGCCAGCTCAAATATTAGCTGCCAAGCAATTGCTTGATCGAACGCCTACTCCTACTGAAGAGCAGGTTCGGGATGCAATATCGGGGGTATTGTGCAGGTGCACAGGTTACATCAAGCCGGTACAAGCGATCATGCATTCAGCCGAACAGTTGAGAAACATGGGCAGTGGCGTAAATACTGCTGGATCATCCGAAGGGAAGGTTAAGAATTTCGATAGTGAGAAATTAATAAAAGATTCACTTCCACAGGTCATACCGGTAAAAGAAACCGAATCATACCAGCGGGTTGGGAAGCCGGACATCAAGGTGGATGCAATCAAGCTGGTTCAAGGCAAGCCAGCATTTACGGCTGATATGGATATCAAAGGGATGCTGGTAGCAAAAATATTGCACAGCCCTTATGCCCACGCCAGGATAAAGCGTATCGATGCCACGAAAGCGCGCGCCCTAGCGGGTGTGGCGGCAGTACTCACCTGGAAAGATATTCCCAGGGTGGTGTACTCCACTGCAGGCCAGTCTGACCCAATTCCAGGGCCATTGGATTCTTTCTCTCTGGATAACAAGGTGCGTTTCGTGGGAGACCGGGTGGCGTTCGTGGCTGCTGAAACTGAAGATATTGCCAACCAGGCATTAAAACTGATCGATGTGGAGTATGAGCAGTTACCCTTATTGCTTGATCCGCAAAACGCGATGAACCAGGCTGCACCCAGGCTGCACGATGAACCTGAATATGTTAATTTTGACTTGTCTGATCCAACGCGCAACCTGGCAGCCCAAATTCGCATTGATATCGGCAATGTCGAAGATGGATTCGCCGAGGCTGATCAAATCATCGAGGGTGATTACGAGGTGTCCAAGGTCCAACAGACCTCGATTGAGCCGCATGTCACAATAACATATTGGGATGAAGATGACCGGTTGGTGATCCGCACCAGCACCCAGGTGCCCTTCCATACCAGGAGGCAGCTGGCGCCAGTCTTAGGCTTACCCATCAAACGCATCCGGGTGATCAAACCGCGCATTGGTGGGGGTTTCGGCGGTAAACAGGAAGTGTTGATCGAAGATGTCGCTGCTCATCTCACCATTGCCACGCGCAAGCCGGTCATTTACGAGCAGACCCGTGATGAAGAGTTGACTGCGTCGCGCTCACGCCATCCAATGCGCATGCACATGAAGACCGGGGTAAAGAATGATGGCACCATTACTGCAAACGCCATGTATGCCCTGACTGATACAGGCGCTTATGGCTGCCATGCGCTGACGGTCACCGGGAATACAGGGCACAAAGCCATGGCCATGTATGTTGGTGATGGCAAATTTCGTAAAGCTCCCAACATCCGATTTTATGCGGATATCGTGTATACCAACCACCCACCGGCAGGAGCTTTTCGAGGGTATGGTGTGCCACAAGGATTTTGGGCAGTCGACCGGCACATGGAAAAAATCGCCAGGAAATTAGGCATGGACCCGGTGGAATTCAGGTTGAAGAATGCTGTAAGGGAAGGTGAGTTGCAGCCATTCAGCACCGCCTGGAGTGAGGGGCGCGCCCCGCAACCAGAGACGATCGATACTTGCGGGCTGGCAGAGTGCGCCAAGCGGGGCAAGTTGGCGATCAACTGGGACAAGAAGTACAACAATCCCGAATGGCATATCGTCCCTGGCAAGCCGCACTTACGCAAAGGGGTCGGCGTGGCTCTGGTGCTCCAGGGAACTGCAATTCCCTATCTCGATATGGGTGGGGCTAGCATCAAGATTAATGAGGATGGATCATTTAATTTACTGGTTGGGGCAACAGATCTTGGAACGGGATCTGATACCGTGTTAGCACAGATGGCAGGTGAAATTTTAGGAGTGCCACTGGAGGATATCATCGTATATTCCTCGGATACCGATTTCACACCGTTCGACAAGGGGGCTTATGCCTCGAGCACCACATACATCTCAGGCTCTGCCGTGGTGGAAGCTGCCAAACAGGTGGCTGAGCAGATAAGAACCAGAGCTGCAATGATGTTTAATAGTAGTGAAAGGACAAGCAGCAAAGTTGACCCAGAAGCAATCATTTTAACTGACCGCCAGGCGATGGCACCAGATGGGCGCAAACTCTCACTGGCGGATATCGCCTGTGAATCCATGCATCACACGGAACAGAAACAAATCATGGCTGTAGCTTCACATTATTCGCCCCTTGCTCCCACACCCTTCGAGGCGCAATTTGCAGAGGTGACATTGGATATTGAAACCGGGCAGGTCACCACCAATAAACTCGTCTCGGCGGTTGATTCAGGCATTATCGTGAATCCTCTCACTGCATCCGGCCAGATTGAAGGAGGGATGAGCCAAGCTCTGGGCTATGTAGTTTGTGAAGAGATGGTGTATGATGATGAGGGACGTCCACGTGAAAGGGATTTGAGGGATTACCATATCTTTCAAGCGAATGAAATGCCAGAGCTTGAAACGATTTTCGTGGAGACGTTTGAGCACAGCCACCCATTTGGCGTCAAGGCGGTGGCAGAAATACCCATGGATGGTATCGCTCCGGCAGTTGCCAATGCAGTTTTAGATGCCAGTCAATCCATTAACAATGGCGTTGGAGTGAATATCGATCAAAACCCGGTCACTCCGGAAAAAGTTTGGAAAGCATTGAAAAATATGAGCCAGTTAGGATCATAGAAGGGGTAACAAAAATGCAGGTATCCACGCTCGAGGATAAGCCAAATTCAGTTCAAGGGTGGGACAGCATTAACAAGGACCGCATATACGTCATTGGACATGTGAATCCTGATACCGATTCCATCGCCGCAGCCATGGGTTATGCATGGCTATTAAGAGAACGCGACAGGCTGGATACCATCGCTGCACGGGCTGGTGCGCTTAATCCCCAAACCACCTGGACTCTAAAACGACTTGGTCTCGATCCGCCTTACTTGCTGACGGATGCCTCACCGCGTTTCGAAGCGGTTTGCCATCGGTTGGATAGCATTTCTCCCGACAGCTTGTTGAAAGATGCCTGGGTAATAGCCAACCGTACAGGGGGGATTGTGCCAGTGGTAGTTGATGATGGTAAGCCAGTGGGATTGATCACCGGGTTTAGCCTATTTGAATATCTTAGCAGGCTGATAGGCCCTCACCCCGAGCAGAAAGGCATGCTGATTACAGAGCTGTTAAACCAGAACTGCCTGGAGGCCTGTGACACGGATGTTCCGCGCTTCCACGCCAGCACGCGCATCCGCGACGTGATCCACCGGATTTTACGGGAAGAGTACAATGAATTTCTTGTTATCGGAGAAAATGGATCGTATGTAGGCGTCGCTTTACAAAGGGATGTGCTCAACCCGCCACGATTAAAACTCATCTTAGTGGACCATAATGAGCCTGGACAGGCACTTGGGGCACTCGAAGAAGCTGAGCTGATCGAAATCCTTGACCACCACCGATTGGGGAATCACTCAACCCATATTCCTATCCGATTCACGGTCGATATCGTGGGTAGCACAAGCACATTGATTTCCGAGCGCACCGAGGAAGCAGGGTTAAGCGCGCCTCCGGCTTTAGCGGGTATTTTGCTGGCGGGTTTATTGTCTGATACACTGATTCTAAGTTCTCCCACAACTACGCCACGTGATAAGCTGGCAGCTGAGCGCCTTGCTCGATGGGCATTCAATAAAGCTAGCCCATTAGCCGGAGAAACCATAGAGAGCTATGGACAGGCAATCATCCATGCAGGGGCGGGGTTGGAGGCACGCGATGCAATGGAGATCGTCTCGTCAGATTTGAAGCTATATAAAGCTGGTGGGTATAATTTTGCCATCGCACAGGCTGAAGTTACCAACCAGATGCAGCTGACTGATAACCTGAAACGCGTGGTGGAGGCGCTGAATGACTTGAAAGAACAGCGAGGCCTGGATTTTGCCATGTTGATGGTGACTGATGTGGTAGGAAATTCAAGCCGGCTGGTATTGGTTAACCCGCCTCCAATTTTGGACGATCTTCCATACCCTCACTTGCAAGATGGTACATTCCAGGCGGATGATGTAGTTTCTCGTAAAAAGCAATTGTTACCGGTGGTATTGGGCTTATTAGAAGAATAATGGTGATACTTATCTTATAAATATGAGCATATTTCAAGCGCTGGTCGAGTTGGAAAATAATAATCTGGCGGGTGCACTTTGCACCATTATTCGCAGCAAGGGCTCTACTCCAAGGCATGTAAACAGCAAGATGCTGGTTTACCCTGACGGCCATATTGTCGGCACCGTGGGTGGTGGAGAGGTAGAAAATCGGGTTATCGCAGAAGCGATAGCATCCCTACAAGATGGCGCACCACGCTTGTTGGCATATAATATGTCCAACCCTGAGCGCGGGGATCCCGGTGTATGCGGTGGACAAGTGGAGATCTATGTGGAACCAATTTTACCTAAACCAGTTGTAGTGGTTGTTGGAGTGGGGCACGTGGGTAAAGCCGTGGCACACCTGGCAAAGTGGTTGGGTTTCTGCGTGGCAGTTAGCGATGATCGTCCAGATTTCTGCACGCCACAGGCTGTACCCGATGCAGATGAGTTTTATCCAGTTCCTCTGGAAGAATTACCAGGCCAATTAAAAATTACCCCATGGACTTACATTATATTAACCACACGAGGGATAGATGTCGACATACGCGGATTGCCTTCGTTATTAGACTCGAAGGCAGCATACATTGGTGTGATCGGATCCAAGCGAAGGTGGACAACTACCCGAAAGATGCTGGTGGAAGCGGGGATTCCTAAAGCACAGTTAGATGCAGTGCATTCTCCAATCGGCATTGAAATTTACGCTGAAACACCTGAAGAGATTGCCGTGAGCATCATGGCAGAAATTATCAAGGTCCATGAACATTAATCGGAGAGTCTATGTGGCAGGATTATCATAGTATTGTATCGGTTGAGGATGCCACCCGAATATTAACGGATGAGGGGCCAGGGGCTCGGATCATCGCTGGAGCGACAGATTTATGGTTGGAAATGGAGCGAGGGGTAAGGAAAGGGATTAATACTCTGATCGATGTCTCTCGCATCCCTGGGCTTGATCAGATCAAATTAGATGAAAATCATATGATCCATCTTGGACCACTGGTGACTCATGGACAATGCGCTGCCTCGAAGGTCATCATTGAGCAGGCATTTCCATTGGCCAGAGCGTGTATTGAAGTAGGAGCACCACAGATCCGCAATCAGGGCACCATTGCTGGGAATCTGATTACCGCATCACCAGCCAACGATACGATCGCGCCCTTAATGGCTTTGGGCGCAATCGTGGTTTTGCACTCCACACATGGTAAGCGTGAGGTACCTCTTAAGGAATTCTATACCGGCGTAAGGCGTAACGTGATGGATGCTGATGAGATGCTGGTGGATATCTATTTCCCGGCGTTACAATCGAATCAACGAGGCACCTTTTATAAGCTAGGCCTGCGTAGAGCTCAGGCAATTTCACTGGTGAATTGTGCGGTCATTTTATCCTTCAATGATAATAAGATAGAAAATGCGCGTATCACCTTAGGGGCTGTTGCACCAGTGATCGTGCATGCCTCGGAAGCGGAAGAATATTTACAGGGAAACATCCTGAACGAAAGGATGATCGAAAAAGCGGCTGAGTTGAGTAAGTTAGCCGCTCGACCCATCGATGATATTCGCTCTTCACTCGCTTATCGGCATGAGATGGTCCGGGTGTGCGTAAAGCGTGTGCTTGAGACATTGGCAAATGACGAAGAGCGGCAGGGATACCCACAACATACTGTACTATTGCGTGCAAGCTCGAATCGGCGCGGGTACCGGGTGGATAAATTTGCCGGTTTACAACACAGCGTCCTTCATCGTATTGGGCAGGCAGAGCCAGCGATCGAGACTTATATTAATGGAAAGGATTATAGATTTTCATCAGGACAGCATAAATCACTGCTCCGTTTACTTCGTGAGGATGCCCGCCTGGTGGGCACGAAGGAAGGTTGTGCTGAGGGCGAATGCGGAGCCTGTACAGTATTTTTGGATGGCATGGCCGTGATGAGCTGTCTGGTACCGGCAGTACGCGCACACGGCGCCCACATAGTGACCATCGAAGGGATTGCCCAGCACGGAGAGCTACATCCGGTACAAAGGGCCTTCATCGATAATGGTGCTGTGCAATGCGGATATTGCACACCTGGATTTATCATGTCATCCGTAATGCTGCTGGAAGAATTACAACAGCCAACCCGAGAGGATATCAAGCAAGCCATAAGCGGTAATTTATGCCGTTGCACAGGATATTATTCAATTATCGCAGCAGTAGAACAAGCAGCCATGGAAAATAAATCCAATCGCCTGGCTGCCTCTTGATAGACGGAGGTGATGCATGGGTTTCTCTTCACAAAATTATCAACACGAGCACCAACAAAGGCCATGGAAGGTTAATCCAATCTGGCGCGGGATTGGTTGTATATTGTTTTTATTGATTCCGATCATGTCATGGTTCGGCACCACCATCTTTCTTCAAAGTAATCAAACCATTGTACTTCCCGTAGAATTGACCAGGGTGGTTGCCATCCCTTATACGCACATTGCGCAGATCGACCGGGTAATTTTAACGATCAACCGCTACTTCAGCGATACGGGATTCGTGTTCAGCCAGGTCTTTTTTACAGTGATTCTTTCAATCATTGGTTTTGGATTATTGGCGTTCATATATGCGCTGATGTATCGCGCTGCCGGTCCATCCAGGTATGGACCATTTGATGTTCCCCCGAACAAGGTCTAAGGTCAATTTTCCGGATTATGGAACGCACCGTACCCAGCACAGCTTCAGAAGAAGTGGAGTTGTACTTACGCACTTATTATTCTCTATTACGTACGTCTGCAGATGTACAAATACGCTCGTTTGAAGAAGCTCACGCTAGCATGAACTCATTGCTTCATCCCTATGTGCGGGAGGCCAGGCCAGACTTATCCGCCTTTTTATATTCCCTGCTCAGGTTGCCTGCCTGCATCCACCAGGTGGAGCTGGTTGTTTTAGGCCAAAGCACAGAGGTATTTTCGCAGGCTGGTTTTGGCAACATAGAAACCTGGCAGGCAGTTGGTACGCCAGCCAGGCGACGGCGTTGCTTTTTCAACCGGGCAGATGTCCTGGCATGTTTTATCGCCAGTGTAAGCGACATTGATGATGTCATTCCGATTCTCACCGCCTTCCAGATCGAGTGGAATAAAATTCATGAGCTATTGCAGCGAAATTCATCTTTAGTGTCCAAGCTGGCTATGATCGATCAATGGCAAACTGCGGGTATGGGCGAGCTGGCGGGAACACTGAATTTGCCTGTGGAAGATATCGAGCGACTTAAAACCGTGTGGGGTGATGAGTTTAGTAAGAACTTGCAACTGATCGCCGCCAAGCCACGCAAGCTACGGGTGAGGTTGTTGAATGGCTCTATGGTTGAGTACAGGCGGGCGACGGATATCTGGTGGGAGCATATTGCCCAGGCATGCCATGAATTGAATGAACGGCCGGTGTATTTTATTTCCAGCAACCTGCACAGTGTGGTGAACCTGTTATCGGGATACGCATATCGAAACAAAGAAAAGCTGATCGACTATATAAGCGATACCAATAATCGTGACCTGCAGGAAGAATGGGAAAATATCCAGGCTCAACAAGTGGTATCCAGCCAGGAAAATTTCTTATATTATGTGTTGAAGAAATTTCAACAAACCAACGCGGGGAACGAGCTTATCAGAGATCAAAATAAAGCCGAAGTGGATTGTGGCGTGTTGCGCATATCCAGCGAGCATAATTTTGAATTAGATGCCCAAATTATGGAGCTGAATAAAATTTGCCCAGAAACCATTGATCCCAGGCTGCAAGATGGAGAACTGGGATTTTTATCGAAAAGTGATGCGCTGTTGATCAATATCGATTATCCCCTGGGAATGGCAGCTTACAATATCCTTTCGGAAATTTCTGAGCATGTGATCAAGTGCCTGGGAATTTACATCATGGGTAAATCTGCTTCATTAAATGGTACCATTGGAGATATCGTCATCCCTAATGTCGTACACGATGAACATTCCAAGAATACTTACCTGTTCTTAAATTGCTTCAATGCTGCCCATGTCACTCCCTACCTGATGTATGGCACCGTCCTTGATAATCAGAAATGCGTGTCAGTGAGAGGCACATTCCTACAAAACTCGCGTTACATGGAGGTATTTTACCGAGAGGGATATACAGATATCGAGATGGAGGCGGGCCCATATCTATCAGCAATATATGAGATGTACCGACCTCAAAGACATCCAGTTAATGAGATTGTCAATTTATACGAAGTACCTTTTGATGTGGGGATAATCCATTATGTCTCGGATAACCCCATGGGTAAAGGAAAGAACCTTGGCGCAGGTTCATTATCGTATTATGGAATGGATTCTACATACGCCGCCACGGTGGCAATACTCAGGAGAGTCTTTCAGCTGGAAAAGAGAAGGACCATCTAACGGGGGTAAGATAAGAGCCGGCAATCAAACCAACCCACTAATACCGATGGTCGGATAGCCTGGTCAGGCCGGTAATCGAAGTCCACGTGGGTAATAGTTTTTGACCTGTCCTGCCACTCTCTTACCCCAGCCGATTGGGTAACCATCCAGGGTTAACAACACCCAGCCATCTACGCTCGCATCTTGAATACTTAATCCGGTAAAATATTGCCGCACCCGAGGGTCATCACAGCGTAGAGGCAGCGTATGTTTAGCCTGGTCAGCTTTGATCCCCATCGCCAATGTGTGAGAGGGTGTGAAGCGACCTTTTTTAACGATGCCCAACCACCAACCCGGATGAATCACTCGTAAACCATTAAGATCTATTGTTTTTTCAGGTAAGTAATAGACATAAGAGCCATCGATTGCCAGGCGGGTATCTTCCAGGTGCAAGTTGAGATTGTCATTTACGAATTGATCGATGACGGGTGATATTATTTTCGATGATCCAGCTCGCAGGCGAGGCGTGAAAGGTGTTGATGATGCCCCTTGTCTATCGGCCCGATGCTGGATGCAGGAATCGTGCTTGATGAACAGCGCTAAAAAATGACCCTCACCATTGGCGAGGTGAGGCCAGATACGGACGGCATGGATTAACTTGTGGCTTGGAGAAAGGCCGATCCATTCCGGCCTGGCGGGACGAAAACCTGATTGCAGTGGGACACCAAGCAACTCAAACTCTGGATGACGATCTAAAAATTCAGCGACGACAGCCTCATTCTCTTCCGCGGAAAAAGTGCAGGTGGTATATGCCAGGTGACCCCCTGGTTTAACCAGCAGGGCTGCCTGGCGGAGGATCCTTAATTGGCGGACGGCGCAGCTGAGTACCAGCTGGGGTTTCCACTCCTTGCGGGCAATTTCCGACTTACGGAACATGCCCTCACCGGAGCATGGAGCATCCAGCAATACCCGGTCGAAAAATTCGGGGAAGAAATCCGCCAAACGCTTAGGCGTTTCGTTCATCACTACGGCATTGGTCACCCCGCAGCGTTCCAGGTTTTCAGCCAGGCCCCACACACGCTTGGGATGGATCTCATTGGCGACCAGCAAGCCCTTATTCTCCATCAGGGCAGCTAGATGGGTGGCTTTACCTCCGGGTGCCGCGCACAAGTCGAGCACCCTCTCGCCTGGATGGGGAGCCAGGATTTGGGCAGCAGCCATGGCGGAAGGCTCCTGCAAATAATACAATCCGGCGGCATGGTATGGATGTTTTCCAGGGGTGATCGCATCAGTTACCTCAATATGAGGTTCAACAGTAAAACCGCAATAACACCAGGGCACCGCGGAAAGCTTATAAGGTGATTGAGTATGGAATTTTTCAGCTGATAGTTTTAAGGTGTTTACCCGCAATCCAGTTACTGTAGCTTGAGAAAGCGAGCTAATAAATGCAGGATACTCACCTCCTAATAACCTTCGCATTCGATCTAAAAAGGCTTCGGGGAGGCTATGCATAACCTTTAGAGGATCTTGCATACCACAAACTCGTCAGCAAAAATATAGCTATATGGTGCGCCTTCCAATGGCATCAAAAGCCTGGAGCTCGACCCTGACGGATGGACTGGCTGGATAGTCTGCCTCGAGCAAGCACCAAACCAGTGTATCTCGTAAATTCCCATCAACATCAGCTGCCCAATTGTGCAGGGTAGCTTCATGGGTAAAGCCCAGCTTCCTGGGTATATTGGCACTGCGGATATTCGTTGGACTGCAATGTATCTCCACCCTGCTCACGTGATCAACTTCAAAAGCCACTCTGGTGAGGGCGGCAGCCGCTTCGGTGGCATAGCCATGATTAATATGTGCTTTGTGGATCCAATAGCCAATCTCGCGCGCCTCTTTACCAAGCCGGGTATGCAGACCTGTACCACCGATAAGGTCGGATTCATCATGGTTGAAGATTAGATATCCAAAATCGATGCCCAGGTCAAAATTGCCGCGCGTGGTGAGGAGATAGTCAACACGATCTTGCAAGCTGGCAGCCTCATGTGCCCACTCCATCCAGGGAGCGAGGTGGGCTAAGCTTTGCTGGATGGCAACATGCAGTGCGAATGCATCCGCAGGTTGGGGACAACGGATGAGTAACCTGGGCGTGAGGATGCGATAAGCCGGACCTGGATATAGCCCGGTATCCATCATGGTCTGCGGATTGATTGATCAGTGGTGGATAAAGCATTATTCAATATTTCAAACCCTTCAGCAAGCTGTTGCTCGGTGATGATCAGGGGTGGGATGATCAGCAGGGTGTGCCAGTGAGTGTAAAGGAACAGCCCCTTTGACAGCAGCTCCATTCGCAAGGCATTCATCTCAGCACTGCTGCTGTTCCACGGGGCGAGCGGTTCCTTTGTTTTGCGATCGCGCACCAGCTCGATGACACCAAACAGCCCGATGGAGCGAACTTCACCCACCGAAGGATGCTGCTCTCCCAAGTCGATCAGCATGCGATGGAGAACCGGCCCCATCTCATGAGCGTGCTCGACGATATGGTCATCACGCAACACTTCGATATTTGCAATGGCTGCAGCCAGCGAAATGGGATGGGCAGTATAGGTGAGACCTCCCTGGTAGACAACTTCGTTATAGGCAGCGGCAATTTCGGGCTTCATGGCAACCGCGCCCAAAGGCGCATAAGCCGAGGTGAGACCTTTTGCCATGGTCATTAGATCCGGGATTACATCCCAATGATTTACAGCGAACCATTTCCCCGTGCGCCCAAAACCGCTCATCACTTCATCTGCAATAAGCAAGATATGGTATTTATCACACAAGGCACGCACACCTTGCATATAACCATCTGGAGGGATGATTACGCCATTGGTTCCAGTAACCGACTCTAACAGTATCGCAGCTATAGTATCCGGACCTTCATATTGGATGATCTCCTCCAGGTGGTTGAGGTAGTCCTGGGAAAATTCGATTTCCGAGATATTGGGATTGGTGCGGTGAAAGGTGGAGCGGTATCGGTATGGGTCGAGGAAGTGTACCACGCCTGGCATGAGGTTGGGCTCCCAGGGCAGGCGACGTGGGTCACCGGTGAGAGCCATCGCCCCGGCTGATGCACCGTGATATGAGCGATACCGGGCGAGGATTTTATGCCTTCCCGTGTATCCACGCGCCAGCTTGACCGCATTTTCATTGGCATCAGCCCCACCCAAGGTAAACATGAAGTGGTCAAGGTTGCCGGGGGTAATATCGGCCAATAATTTACCCAACAAGGCACGGGGTTTCGTGGCCATCCCGGGAGATGCATAGGGTAGCACCCTGGCCTGATCAATAATGGCATTGATGACGTGCTCATTGCCATGACCGATATTCACACACATGGTCATAGAATTAAAATCCAGGTATCGTTTACCAGCTGCATCCCAAAAGTACACCCCCTTGGCACGAGTTATCGGTAGAGGGGAAACTTTACCCTGCGCGGACCAGGTCCAAAAATTATGTTCCATTGCAAGTGGCAGAATATCAGAATCAGGGATAGCGAACATTTTTACCTCACGGAGATGTATTCTGAAGATCAGTTCTACCATGATAGTGTAACGGCAGGTTTGATCTGGGTCAAGGATTCGCTTATGTAATTATAATTAGATCCAGACTGAGTGGGGTAAGATGGTACATCAGTGTAAGCGGTATAATCCTGAAGCCATGAACCAGAAACACATTGCTGCATACATTGAAGTTACACTGGCTGTCATTGCGTGGGGGGCTTCGTTTATTGCTACAAAGCTAGCGTTGCGCGATCTATTACCGGTCTCTGTGGTGTGGATGCGCTTCATGATTGGGGTCATCGTCCTGGGAATAGCAGCCCTGGGTCGACGGCAGCTAAGAATGCCTGGAGCCCAGGAATGGCCTTACTTTGCCCTGTTGGGTTTTTTAGGCATCAGCTTTCACCAGTGGCTGCAATCTACCGGATTGGTGACGGCACAGGCTTCCACCACAGCCTGGGTGGTGGCGACCTCTCCAATTTTCATTGCATTGCTGAGCTGGTTATTCTTACATGAGAAATTAGACTGGCTGCAAATTACAGGGATAATCATGGCTGCAGTGGGTGTGCTGCTAGTAGTGAGCAAAGGAGATATTAAAAACATCTTCAGCGGGCATTTTGGCTCGTCGGGTGATTTACTGATCATGATCAGCGCACCCAATTGGGCGATATTTTCGATCTTGTCTGCGCGCGGCCTGAAAAAGTATCCACCTACTCAAATGATGTTCTTCGTCATGTTGATTGGATGGTTTTTCACTTCGATCCTGTTTTTCTCAGGGGGTGGCATACAGGATATGCGCCATATCAGCTGGACCAGCCTGGCAGCGATCGGATTCCTAGGATTGTTTTGTTCTGGCCTGGCATATATCGCATGGTATGATGGCCTGCGAGCACTAACCGCCACGCAGGTTGGAGCATTCCTATACATAGAACCTCTTGTGGCGGTGCTGGTTGCCTGGGTGATCCTGGGTGAACAGCTAATCCTGATATCACTTGCTGGCGGTGTGGTCATCTTATTTGGTGTCCGATTGGTTCAAAAATATCACTCTTAGTTGATATGCCGCCTGTTTGACATTCTGGGATGATTAAAGTAAACTCTTGGATTGCGTTTTATCTACTTTGTGGAGAATCATATTGAAACTTATCGCGCCTCCAGCTGATTATGATTTTAGCAATGCGCTCACATCGAAACGGATAACCGGCTTATGGAGGATGATGAGTGGTTTTAGGTTACAGTATGCCGGGGCGACGATCAGCCTTGCGATTGCTGCCACCTCTAAAACTGCCACTTTTTTGCTCTTACGGTATTTTATTGACCAGGTGTTAGGGCAGGCTAACTACTCTCTGGGAGGCAACCTAAGCCGAACATTGCTGATCATTGCAGCCGGTTTTTTGGCATTTGCTTCCATGGAGGGAAGTTTCAGCTTTTTTTCGGGGCGCCTGGCTGCATTTACTGCTGAAAGCATTACACGCCGTTTGAGAAACTACTTATTTGACCATATCCAGCGACTGGAATTTTCCTACCACGATAAAACACCCACTGGTGAGCTGATCGAGCGCTGCACATCGGACGTGGATGCTCTACGGCGGTTCTACAGCGAGCAAGCCATCGGCGTGGGCAGGATCGTGCTGTTGTTCGTGATCAATTTTGTTGCGATAGCAAATTTGAACTTGCGATTAGCTTTGATATCCATCATGATCGTACCAGTCATCGTCATAACATCTGTCTGGTTTTTCAGCCGTGTCACCAAGGCGTATGAGAAATACCAGGAGCAAGAAGCCATCCTGTCAACGACATTACAGGAAAATCTGGCAGGGGTTCGTGTAGTCAAGGCATTTGCACGCCAGGATTATGAAATTAATAAATTTAATCATGAAAATTGGCAAAAATTTATCCGCGGGCGTAAATTGCTCACTATGCACTCGTTATTTTGGCCTCTATCTGACATTGTATGCAGCATTCAGACCTTGATGGGCTACTTTATTGCGGCAACTATGGCTATCAATGGTGAAATAACAGTGGGAACATATCTAGCATATGCAGGATTAGTGGGCTGGTTGATCTGGCCCATGCGCAACCTTGGCCGCATGATTGTGCAAACATCTACAGGGCTGGTATCTTATGGACGTGTGATGGAAATCATTAAGCAACAACGAGAAGACCTAACTAAGGGTAGTATCCGACCTGAAAAACCTGTTTCCGGAGAGCTGGTCTTCGATAAAGTGGGTTTTTCATATCCAAACAACCCACCAGTCTTAGAAGACATCTGCTTTTCCTGCCAGCCAGGTCAGGTGGTGGCCTTATTGGGATCCACGGGATCAGGAAAAACCACCTTAGTGAATTTGCTGCCCCGGTTCTACGACTACACTTCGGGAAGCATAAAACTGGATGGGGTTGAATTACGGGATTATCCCAAAGAATATCTACGCAGCCAAATTGGCATTGTTGAACAGGAACCCTTTTTATTCTCCCGTTCTATACGTGAGAACATCACCTATGGCGTGGGGCGTGATATTCAACAAGCGGAAATAGAAGATGCAGCTACTTCAGCAGCCATCCACGAGGTAATCGTTTCCTTTCCGAACGAGTATGATACATTAGTGGGTGAAAAAGGGGTGACACTTTCAGGTGGGCAAAAACAACGGATGACGATTGCCAGGACGCTATTAAAAGATGTTCGCCTGTTAATTTTGGATGATTCAACTTCATCTGTTGACACAGAGACTGAAGCGTGCATCCGTGATGCACTGATGGGACTCACTTCGAAAAGAACCACTTTCATCATCGCTCACCGAATACAGAGCGTGATGAACGCAGATTTGATCCTGGTGATGGATAAAGGCAAGGTTATCCAGATGGGTAAGCATGAAGAACTCCTTGCTCAAGATGGTATGTACCGAAAAATCTATGAGCTCCAGACCCGTATCGATGAGGAGCTGGAGATGGAAATTTCGCAAAGCATTTCGTGAGATTATCGAGTGGCCGAGATCGAACTTGAGGAAGATGAATATACCAGCCAGATTACCGGTAAGACTCTCCGGCGCATCTTGGGATTAACGAAATCTCACTGGCGCTGGGTGGCGGGTTTCTGGGTAATGATCAGTTTTACATCTATCTTAGATGCAGTGTTCACTTATCTTAATAAGAGTATCATCGACCAGGGGATCGTTGCTCAAAACCACCAAGCTCTGGTCCGTATCCTGGAATTGTACGGAGGCCTGATTTTATTACAGGCGGCGTGTGTATTTGCATTTATCTACCTCTCGGGAGTATTGGGTGAGCGAATCCAATACGATTTGCGCAGGTCTATGTTCAACCATCTTCAAGAATTATCCCTGGCATATTACAGCCAAACTTCTGTAGGCAGGCTGATGGCCAGAGTAACTTCGGACTCAGGACGAGTATCCGATCTGGTAACCTGGGGCTTGGTGGATAGCACCTGGGCCGTGATGAACATCACCACATCAATGATTTTCATGATGATCATCAACTGGAGGCTGGCATTATTAATCTTTTTGGTGGTACCCCTCCTGCTAACGATTGCCATCCAATTCCGCAAGCGAATTTTAGTGGAATTCCGAAATTCACGACGGGCGAATTCAAAAATCACAGGCTCCTTCAATGAAAATATCAGTGGAGTGCGAGTAGTAAAATCGCTGGGTCGTGAAGATGAGAACCTCAGGGAATTCGAAGTACTAACCAACGAGATGTACCGCTCCAGTTATCATGCTGCGTGGCTGTCTGCGTTATTTCTGCCCACGGTTCAAATCGTTTCTGCTTTGGCATTAGGATTTATCGTCTGGTATGGTGGAAACCAGGCGCACATTGGAGTGATGACGATTGGTGGAATACAAGCATTCGTCAGCTACTTAACCTTTATGATGTGGCCGATACAAGATCTTGCACGAGTGTACGCAGAAATGCAGCATTCCATCGCTTCTGCAGAGCGTATCTTTACCCTGCTCGATTCATCCCCAGAGATCAATGACCGTCCAGGGGCAATTGATCCCGGAACCATTAAAGGTGAGATCGAATTTGACCACGTGGATTTTACATATGAAGATGGAAAACCGGTGCTTACGGATTTCACTATAAAGATCAAACCTGGAGAAATAATCGCCTTGGTTGGCCCAACGGGTGGTGGAAAAACCACGATTGTAAACCTTCTATGCCGATTCTATGAACCAAAACGTGGGGTGATCCGTATCAATGGTCATGATTATACTGAGTACACGTTGCATGGCATACAATCTCGCGTGGGTATTGTGCTGCAAACCCCCCACCTATTCTCGGGCACGGTTCGTGAAAATATCCGTTATGGATGCCTGGCTGCCAGTGACGAAGAAGTGGAAATTGCCTCTAAATTAGCAGGTGCGCATGACTTTATTTTGAACTTCGAGAAGGGGTATGACCAGGATGTTGGTGAAGGTGGAAACCTGCTTTCGGTTGGGCAGAAGCAATTAGTGAGCATCGCGCGCGCCATCCTGGCAAAACCCGATATCTTTATTATGGATGAAGCCACCAGCTCAGTGGATACACTCACCGAAGCATTGATCCAACGTGGCATGGAAAACCTAATGCAAGGACGCACAAGCTTTATTGTTGCTCATCGCCTATCGACCGTCAAGCGCGCATCCAGGATTATCGTCGTGGAAGATGGGCGTATCACCGAAACGGGCACCCATGGAGAGCTGCTGCGTGCCAGAGGCCACTATTATCGCCTGTATACCCAGCAATTTAGAGAGCAGCGCGAGCAGGAATACAGCCCGTACCTATCTGAGGCGTCATCCTTACCTGCAGACTGACCTCGCTCAAGGAATAAACAATACTACCGCTTGTCTCTCAATAACCTGCAAGGCAGGTCATTTTAATATTTGATTTCCTAAGAGTATAATAATTGCTGATTATATTGGATGATAATATTTACACCATGGAGCGCGATATGAAGGTTGTAGGTGAAAAGATTGAACGCATTGATGCCTGGGGAAAAGTAACCGGAGAGACACTGTATCCGGGTGACATCAACCTGCCCAACCAAGCATATATGAAAATATTGTTTTCCGAGCGCCCACATGCTATCGTTAAATCGATCGATACCTCGCTAGCAGATGATTTGCAGGGTGTGATTGCTACATTTACAGCCCGTGATGTGCCTGTTAATGAATATGGCCTGGGCGTAAGCGACCAGCCTGTATTATGCGGCCCGGGTTCAAGCAAGCCATATTCTGACCGGGTACGATTTATTGGTGACCAGGTTGCATTGGTAGTGGCAGAGACGGAAGAGATCGCCGCTAAAGGGCGTGACCTGATCAAAGTGGAATACGAAGATCTGCACGTGATCACCGATATGGAGCAAGCCATGGGTGAGGATGCGGTTTTATTGCATCCAGACAGGGGATCAAACTTATTCACTCACTACCGTATTCGCAAAGGGGATGTGGAGGATGGCTTCGCTAAAGCCGATGTTATCGTTGAGGGCGAGTACCATACTCCTGTACAGGAACACGCCTATTTACAACCCGAGGCCGGGTTGGGTTACATCGATGATCACGGGCGGATTACCGTTCAAGTGGCCGGGCAATGGACACATGAAGATCAGCAGCAAATTGCCCACTCCTTGAATGTTCCTCTTGAGCAAATCAGGGTGATCTATGCTGCTATTGGAGGAGCATTTGGTGGACGTGAGGATATGTCGGTGCAAATCGTCCTGGCGTTGGCCGCTTGGAGACTCCATCAGCGTGGGATTGATCGGCCGGTGAAAATCATCTGGACGCGTGAAGAATCGATCGTTGGCCATCATAAGCGCCACCCGTATATCATTCGAACGCGTTGGGGAGCGAACAAGGAAGGTAAACTACTGGCCGCAGAAGCCGAAGTCATTGCTGATGGAGGGGCTTATGTATACACTTCCCCAAAAGTATTGGGGAATGCTACTTTGATGTGCACCGGGCCCTATGAGATTCCGAATGTAAAAGTGGATTCTTATGCTGTGTACACCAATAACCTGCCAAATGGCGCTTTTAGAGGTTTTGGTGGCCCTCAAGGGGCATTTGCAGCAGAATCCCAGATGAATCGCCTGGCAGAGAAACTCGGTATAGATCGAGTTGAGATGAGGCGCAGAAATGTGCTGACGGAAGGCGCTTTCTTGTCGGTTGGCACTCCGTTACCCAAGGGAGTGACAATCGGGAAGGTGGTCGATCGCTGTGGAGAGGAAATGAGCCGATCGCAAGTTGCTAAACTGCCTTCAGCTAAATCCCATTTGTTGCGCGGGACCGGATTCGCTGCTGCGTTTAAAAATGTCGGTTTCTCATTTGGCGCGCCTGAACGATCGATTGCAACCATCGAGCTTCGTGGAGCTGGGGAAATCGAGGAGGCTATATTGCACCATGCCGGCGCAGATGTGGGGCAGGGGGCACACACCATTATGGTACAGGTTGCAGCAGAAACATTAGGGATATCGGTCGAAAAGGTTCACCTGATTGCCTCTGATACTGCCACTTCGGAAGATTCAGGCAGCGCATCAGCTTCCAGGATGACCTTCATGGCTGGAAATTCTATTAAGGGCGCTTGTGAGATGGCGATGGAGAAATGGAGAGCTGAAGAACGCCCGGCAGTGGCAACATACACCTATCGACCACCACGCACCAGCATGTTTGACCCGCAAACGGGTAAATCGGAGCCAAATTTTGCATACGGTTATGTTGCCCAATCCGTCACACTGGAGGTGGATACCGAAACGGGGTTGATCCGCATACTGGAAGTAATTTCGTGTAATGATGTTGGCAAGGCTATAAACCCACTCAATGTTAAAGGCCAAATCGAAGGTGGTGTGGTGCAGGCATCCGGATATGCCATCCTGGAAAATTTTATTCAAAAAGATGGCTTTGTTTTAACTCCTTGGCTATCGTCTTATCTTATACCCAGCGTGGATGATATTCCCGAACAGATTAATTCAGTCATTCTGGAATATGCCGACCCGCTTGGTCCCTATGGGGCAAGGGGAATGGCAGAAATGCCATTCTTACCCTTAGCGCCAGCGATTATTGATGCGGTGCACCAGGCAACCGGTGTGTGGTTCTACGAGTTTCCGTTAACCCCCGAGCGGGTATTGAAAGGCTTGGGTAAGCTATGATCGTCTTAATCCGCGGTGGAGGAGACCTGGCAAGTGGAGTTGCATACCGCCTGCATCGCTCAGGCTTCAAGGCGGTCATTGCAGAGCTGGCGAAACCATTGGCGGTCAGGTGCCTGGCCAGTTTTTGTGAGGCGATTTACAGCGGTGAGATAAACATCGAGGGTATCGTTGGAAAACGAGTGACTGAAATAGACGATCCGTTGCGCATCCTCCAAATTCTATCTAAAGGACGCATACCAGTGTTGATTGACCCGGAAGGGATATCGATCCAATCCATCCATCCTAATGTGATCGTGGATGCACGCATGCGTAAAAAAGCCCCTGAGCCATTGCGTCATAATGCAAAATTATATCTTGGCTTGGGCCCTGGTTTTATCGGTGGGGAAAACTGCCATGCAGCCATCGAGACACAGCGGGGACCCTGGTTGGGCCGGGTAATTTGGGATGGCCCGACTCAGCCCGATAGTGGAATTCCAGGGGCTATCAGTGATAAACAATCTAACCGGGCATTATATACCCCGGTCGAGGGATCGCTGATCGCGAAAAAATCCATTGGTGATCATGTGTTACAAGGTGAAACGATCGCTGAGGTCAACGGACAGGCGATTATCGCCCCATTTAACGGAGTATTGCGAGGC
Source organism: uncultured Anaerolineaceae bacterium (assembly GCA_964385625.1). Lineage (GTDB taxonomy): Bacteria > Chloroflexota > Anaerolineae > Anaerolineales > UBA4823 > FEB-25. Next base: position 94,961 of record CAYLPS010000002.1, read on the forward strand.
CTGATTCACTCCGAGGTGGAGTTGAGGGCTGGGATGAAGGTCGGCGATCTTGATCCAAGAAGCGATCCTGCTCTATGCGATCATATATCTGATAAGGCACTCGCTATCGGTGGAGGTGTGTTGGAGGCGATCCTCTCGAAAGCAGAGCTACGACCCAGTCTATGGGTTTGATGAAAATAAGCTGGATAATTTTTGGTAAGGTATGTTTATGGGGGTATTGCAGGTGAGGCTATGCTGCTGATTAGGGCTCTCAGGTATCAGGTGCCGGCTTGTCTCGCATTCGTGGGCGCGGGGGGAAAAACAACAGCGCTATTTAAGGCAGGTCGTGAATTATTGGCAAGCGAAAATGATCATGCAAATAACAGAACCATCCTGCTGACTACTACCACGCATCTTGGAGACTGGCAAACCGGTGAGGCTGGTCACTGGTACATCATTAATTCACAAGATGAAATTACCGGAATTGGTAAGGCTTTACCCAGCGGGATTGTGCTGCTGACCGGGGTTCGTGAGGGGAACCGTTTGAGAGGCCTCTCAACGGAGCTAATACAAGCTGTGCACCAGCTTGCCACTGAGCATAATATTCCATTGCTTATAGAAGCGGATGGCTCGCGTTTGCTTCCCTTGAAAGCACCCGCTTTACATGAGCCGGTAATACCACAATTCGTTGATGGAGTGGTTGTGGTAGCAGGGCTTCAAGGTTTGGGAAAGCCTGCCAAGGCTTCCTGGATCCATCGCCCGGAATTATTTACCGAACTGGCTGGCATCAACTACGGCGAGGTGGTGACTGGTGAAGCATTGGCAAAGGTACTCTTGAGTGAGGCGGGAGGGTTAAAAGGGATTCCCGAGCGTGCCCGGCGGATCGTATTGCTAAACCAGGCAGATGAATTAGAAACACTCATTGAAGCCCAAGCCATGGCTGAAAAATTGATCGCTGGTTATGATTCGGTCATCATATCGGCTCTGAACCCACAGCCATCCGAGGTTGGTGATTATAAGAATGGAGTATTTAGAACTGAAAGCAACATTTTCTCTGTAATTGAGCATACTGCTGGGATCATATTGGCTGCCGGAAAATCAAGTCGTTTTGGGCAACCGAAACAATTATTGATGTGGAAAGCTCAACCCCTGGTCAGGCATGTAGCCCAGGCAGCGATTGCAGCTGGCTTAGAACCCGTGGTCGTGGTGCTGGGTGCATATGCCAATGAGATCAGGGCAACAATAGAAGATCTGCCATTGCGCATAGTCATTAACCATGAATGGACAGGCGGCCTAAGCTCGTCGATAAAGGCAGGATTGCATGCCTTACCTCAAAATACCGGAGGAGCCATCTTTTTCCAGGCTGACCAACCCCAAATTCCTCCCAAATTGGTCATGAGTCTGGTTGATACTCATCGAGCCAACTTGCATCCAATAATTGCTCCCCTCATACACGGGCAGCGTGGTAACCCGGTCTTATTCGATGCAACGATATTTACAGAATTAACTAAGCTGGAAGGAGATATCGGAGGCCGGGCATTGTTCCAACAGCATCCACCGCATTGGCTTGAATGGATGGACGAAAAATGTCTGCTGGATATTGACTCACCAGAAGACTACCAGAAACTGCTAACCTATTGACCTAGAACATGAGGAGTCAGGATGATTTCAGCTGTTGTATTGGCAGCAGGTGAATCAAAGCGGATGGGCCAGCCTAAAATGATATTGCCATGGGCTGAGGCTACAGTGATTGGCAAGGTGGTGAAAACGCTCATCGAGGCTGGGATCGATCAAATTGTGGTAGTCACAGGCAGCGCGCGGAATGAAGTGGAGCATGCACTGGACGGATACTCGGTAGACATTGAATTTAACCAGGAATATGCCAGTGGAGAGATGCTGAAATCAGCCCAGACAGGGATAATTGCATTAGGAAAAGATATCGATGCGACATTGATTGTACTCGGTGACCAACCACAAATTGAGCAGACCACTGTCACTTTAATCCTCGAAAGATATGCGTCGACCCATCAAAAAATCATCGTGCCCAGCTATACGTTGCATCGGGGACATCCGTGGCTTGTTGATCGTGTGCTATGGCAGGAGATACTTGAGCTTAGCTCTCCAAAAAGCCTGCGCGATTTCCTGGACAAGAATAAACATATA
>CAYLPS010000003.1:0-93779 GCA_964385625.1 uncultured Anaerolineaceae bacterium
CATATATGCCTAGGAGAGAATCCTTTCAGCTCGTTTGCGCTGCTTAAACATTGCTGTAGAGGCGGCAATATTAATGCCAAGAGAGATTAAAAATAATATTAACCCAATAAAAAATAACACATGGTAATGGGTGCTGCCTTTTGCCACCTCTCCCATCTCCGCAGCAATGGTGGCAGTCATCGTTCTCACAGGTGAGACGAACGAATTTAGTTTTAAAGGAAAAACAGCTGCATTTCCCGTCACCATCATCACCGCCATGGTTTCTCCAATGGCTCGGCCGATGCCCAACATAATAGCGGTGAGTACACCACTTCGTGCAGCAGGTAGTGTAACCTTCCAGATCGTTTGCCAGGGGGTTGCTCCGAGTGCCAGGGCTGCATCTCGATAAGAACTGGGAACTGCATCTAACGCATCCTCCGCAACGGAAACAATTGTGGGGATAGCAACCCCTCCTAATAAAATACTTCCCGCCAATGCCGTTAACCCGGTTGGCAGGCTAAACAACCTGCGTAGCTCTGGTGCCAGGATAAGAATCCCTAAAAATCCAAGTACCACTGATGGAATGCCTCCCAGTATCTCCACAATTGGTTTTAAGAGGTCGCGCGCCCAACGTGGGGCAATTTCAGCAATGAAAACCGCTGTACACACGCCAATGGGGATAGCAAACGCAGCTGCACCTATGGTCACAAGTATTGATCCACCAATTAATGGCAACAGTCCAAAGTATTCTTCAATCGGATACCAGCGGATTGAAAATAAATTTATTAATGACACTTGCCCGAGCGTTGGAATTCCTTCCCTCAATAAAAAGTAGAAGATCATCAGGACAAAAATGATTGCCGAATAACCAGAAATCTTGATCAGCCGGGTGAGGACAAACTCATTCCACTTTTTCGTAGTTTCCATATAATTTTTATTAATCCGTCAGGGATTTGCTATGGGCACAAATCCCAATTCCTCTACCACCGCCTGGGCGATTGGCGTCTTGATCCAATTTAGATAATCTAACACCACCCCTCCTGGTTCTCCATTCGTATACATATACAGGTCGCGTGCAATTGGATATTCACCCCGATTGACTGATTCCGCTGATGGCAAGACGAACGGTCCTCCATCATCCTTTGCTACCGCGATTACTTTTACTTCTGGTGTGACGTAACCCAATCCATCATAACCGATCACATTGGGATTATCCCTGGTTTCAGCTGTGATACCCTCTGATGATGGAAGCAAGAGCGTATCGGTTGAAAACAATGTTCTCTTATTCGCATCTCCCATGCGAATCACATTCTCCAGAAAAAAAACATGCGTGCCAGAATTTGTTTCGCGGGATAACCGAACGATGGGCCTGTCATCACCTCCCACCTCACTCCAGTTGTTAATTTTTCCACTGAAAATATCCGATAATTGTTGCAATGTAAGCTGGGTAATAGGATTCTGCGGGTTCACAATCACCGCAATGGCATCCCTGGCTACAATATGCTCAGTCGGCGTAATTCCATTGTTTGTTGCTTCCCTGATTTCTTCTGGTTTGATTTGCCTGCTGGCATTGGCTAGGTTAACCGTACCATTGATCAAAGCCGCGATACCCGTGCCAGATCCACCTCCAGTGACCGAGATTTCAACTTGTGGTTTGAGCTGGTGGTAATTTTCAGCCCAAGCCAAAGCCAGGTTGACCAGGGTATCCGAGCCGATATTGACGATGGTAGAAATTTCAGAAGGTACTACATCATTGCTGAGGGATTGGTCGCCCCGACTGCAGGCGCTCAATACGCCAATAATCAACAATCCAATAATGAGCACAGTTCTTTTCATCGAGTGGATTATAGCTGTAAAAATTCACTCACACAAGATAATGAATTATCAGTGATTTAGTGTAAAATCCCACTATATGACTCAAGCAGAACCAATATTTTCAATAAAGAATCTTGATTTTTATTATGGTGCAGCGCTTGCTTTGCATGAGATAAATATGGAAATCCTGCCCAATCAAATTACGGCTCTTATTGGCCCGTCAGGTTGTGGTAAGTCCACATTCTTGCGCTGTCTTAATCGCATGAATGACACCATACCTGGAACCCATGTATATGGGGAAATCCGTTTGAATGGACTGGACATATATGCAGAAGATGTCGACCTGGCACATCTTCGCCAGCGGGTTGGCATGGTTTTCCAAAAACCTAATCCATTTCCTCAATCGGTATACGATAATGTTGCCTTTGGCCCGCGTGTGGTGGGTTTGACACACTCAAAATTCGAATTAAACGATCTGGTTGAACGAAGCTTACGCCAGGCAGCCTTATGGGATGAAGTCAAAGACCATCTAGATGAAAATGCCTTGAGTTTTTCATTGGGGGAGCAACAACGTCTGTGCATTGCCCGTCTATTAGCAGTGCAACCCGAGGTAATTTTGATGGATGAACCCGCCTCAGCCCTTGATCCTATAGCCACATTGCGTATTGAGGAATTGATGATCGAGTTAAAGAAGCAATATACCATTGTGATCGTCACACACAATATGCAGCAGGCAGCCAGGGTATCGGATTATACAGGTCTTTTCTGGTTGGGAGAGCTGGTTGAGTTTTCACCTACCCCAAAAATGTTCACACGGCCGGAACAACAACTTTCGGAAGATTACATTACAGGGAAATTAGGCTAGGTCATCCAGGGAGACATTTATGCCCTGTGGAATTCGGGCCGCATTCAACCAAGAGTTTGATGAAGTACGATCAATGTTATTCGAGATGAGCGTACTGGTAGATTTTTCAATCAAACAATCCATCAGTGCATTGATGGAGCAGGATATGGAGTTAGCCAACTTGATTATCCGTAGTGATGAGGAAATCAACCGTCATCGCTTCCAAATTGAGGAAGCCTGTTTAGCTTTGATAGCCACCCAGCAGCCTGCTGCCAGTGATCTGCGCGAGATTATCGCCATTCTATATATGATTGGCGAGGTTGAAAGAGTTAGAGTAGCGTGTTATTTCAAAACTGACTGAAGTTTTTGCTGAAGCTGTGTATCGTTGGGTTCTACTAATATGGATCCATCCTTAAAAACAATAGTGGGCACACTGCGCATGCCATGGTTTGTGGAAAAGACAAATTCCTCGCCATTTTTATCTTTATCGATATCCACCCATTGGTACTCGAGTTGATTCCGCTCGAAAAACCTGCGTACGCGCGAACATTGACCGCACCACCACGTACCATATACAATAATATTATTATCCATCACATTCACCTCTAAATAGATGATTTTGCCGATAAGAATGGCTATATTTTACCAAATTGCAGAAATCTCATGAGCCAATGGCATTTAGGGACGATCGGGTTCAGCTATAAGGATTGGTTGGGTGGTTTTTACCCTGCTCACACGCCCCAACGAGCATTTTTAACATATTACAGCCAGGTATTTAACTCAGTTGAAATGGATACCACATTCCATTCAATCCCGCGCAGTAGTGTAGTTCAATCCTGGGCTGCTATCACTCCAGCTGAATTCAGGTTTTGTGTAAAAACGCCCCGATTGATTACCCATGATCTTGGATTAACCGGTGGGCAAGGATTGATGGATGAGTTTCTCACTGCAATCTCACCACTGAAAGATAAACTCGGTCCTATCTTGATACAATTTCCTCCCAGCTTCACTCAGGCGAAACTTGGATTGCTGGAAGAATTTATGGCAACCCTGCCTCAGCTACATCAATATGCGGTTGAATTCAGGCATGCTTCCTGGTATAACCAGGCCACATATCATCTTTTAACCCAATATCATGTCGGTTGGGTAACGATCGATTACCCGCATCTACCCAGGCGAATCAACATGACCGCCGATTTCCTGTACATACGCTGGATTGGAGTGAACAACCGCTATCATTATCATTCCTACGAAAGGGAGGATATGAGCAATCAACTACTTTGGTGGCTACACGAAATACAACCCTACCTGGAGATCGTCCCGGAAATCTATGGCTTTTTTAATAATGATTATGCGGGTTTCGCCGCAGGGACCTGCTTGCGTTTTAATAAATTAGCTGGTATACCCAATCGAACCGAGAATCCTCCCATCCAAGGCCGGTTATTCTAACAGGCAATTTAGTGATCTCTGAGGTAGGAAAAACAGAAAGTGATAAATACTAATATAGGAGAACTCAAATGTTAATCGCCATAATTAACGTACATGTAAAACCAGAATTCATTGATACCTTCAAACGAGCGTCACTTGAAAATGCGAGTAACAGCATCGATGAGCCAGGGGTAGCACGGTTTGATGTATATCAACAACAGGATGATCCAACCAGGTTCATTCTGGCTGAGGTCTATAAGTCTGAACTCGACGTTGAGAAGCATCGCAGCACAGCTCACTATGCACGTTGGCGCGATGATGTGGCAGATATGATGTCCGAACCGCGCCAACGGACAACCTATAACTTCGTATATCCAGCTGAATAAAAGTTATCCATGCAGTTCGAATTTGCGACTACCTCCAGGATAATCTTTGGGTCTGGAAAATTAGATTCTCTCGGTGAGCTTGCGCTTCAATTTGGTCGCAAGGCTTTGATTATCTCGGGTGCGCCAGGTAAGACCAATGATAGATTAGCCAGAATTCTGGAAGCTAAACGGATCATATTCACGACGATTGCGGTTCATCATGAACCCTCGATCGATGATATCTCTCAGGCGCTTCAAGTTGCGTGCTCGTTCAAACCCGATCTTCTAATTGGTATTGGAGGGGGAAGCGCACTGGATAGCGCTAAATCAATTTCTGCGCTACTCACAAATCCCGGTGATTTGATGGATTATCTTGAAGTGATCGGAGTGGGTAAGCCATTGGTTAACCCATCTCAGCCTCTCATAGCTATTCCGACCACCGCAGGAACCGGCGCGGAGGTCACGAAAAACGCCGTTGTTTCTTCGCCATCTCATCATGTAAAGGTGAGCTTGCGCAGCCTGCACCTGTTGCCCAATATCGCCCTCGTTGACCCGCAACTCTGTATCAGCCTACCTCCAGAGGTTACTGCCACGACCGGTTTAGATGCTCTCACTCAACTCATTGAAGCTTATGTGTGCAACACACCTAATCCATTAACGGATGCGTTTTGTTTCGAGGGCCTCCACCACGTTTCGCGATCGCTCTGGAAGGCATATGATCACGGTGATGATCTTTTGGCACGGGAAGATATGAGCCTATCAGCTTTGCTGAGTGGCATGGCATTAGCAAATGCCAGGTTGGGAGCTGTCCATGGGTTAGCAGGCCCAATTGGAGGTTTGATTCCTGCACAGCATGGTGCAATTTGTGCCGCATTATTGGCAAATGTGACGGAGGCAAACATTTTCATCCTCCGTGGCCTCTCCAGCCACCATCCTGTGTTGATGCGTTATCAAACCATCGCGAAATTACTGAATGATGACCCATCAGCACCACCAGAGGCTGGAGTTCAATGGGTTCGCGATTTCTGCCAACACGCTCAAATACAAACACTATCCTCCCTGGGTCTGGACGAGAGCATGCACGCTGAGGTAATTGACAAAGCAAAGAAGTCCAGCAGTATGAAAGGGAATCCGATACCACTTTTAGCTGAAAGTTTACGTATACTATTGCAGAAATCTTAATCGCCAGAACATGATAAATTGCGACTTGCCCGCAACATTAATTCGATGTAAACTATCATCTGGAGGTAAATCGTATTATGGGAAAAACGCTTTCGTATATCCTCGCTGCCATCCTGATAATAGTCGGGCTGGGATTATCAGTGATCATCGGCCTTTCTTTTATCGTACAAGGGATTTTGGGAACCGGATTGGTGTTCCTGATCATCGGATTGGGCTTGATCTTTGGCGGTGCTTATATGATCTACCTCGCCGGGAGGGGTAAGATGGGCGCCGAGACACAAAATGTGACATTGAAGGTGGATCTACCTGCCAATGTAAATCTGGATACCTTGAAATGCAAATCATGCGGCGGCACCCTGACCATGGACAATATCCAGATGGTTGCAGGTGCACCGGTAGTGAATTGCCCTTATTGCCACACCACGTACCAATTGACTGAAGATCCGAAGTGGTAGTAACCAGTACATTTGCGTAGTGCTTTAATAGTAAAGTATATGTTTGAGTGGAGGTTTGGAATGCACAGACGGATTTTTACCTTCCTGCTGATTTTCATTATATTCCTGGCCATTACGTCCTCAGCAGTTGCCCAAAGCAGCCTTTCATTCCAGGTTCCAAAAGAGAGTATCGATGCCTACTGGAATTCTGATGGCACTTTATCATTAACCTATGTGATTAACTTTGTAAATAATCCGAGTGGAGCGGTCATAGACTATGTTGACATGGGCCTGCCAAACAACAATTATTCTGATGGCAATATCACTGCCTCAGTGGATGGCCAGGCTATTACGAATATCACTTCATCTGACTATCAGGGCCTTGGTTGTTGTGGTGTAGCGATAGGATTGGGCGCTTATTCAATCAATCCAGGTGCATCGGGAACCCTTCAAGTGCAGGTTGAGCAGATCGCCGGTGTTTTACAAACCGACAGCACCGACAGTAGTTATGCCAGCGCGGTTTTCGATAATTCTTATTTCGATAGCAGCTATGTTACCGGCTCTACCGACATGATCGTTACTTTCCATCTGCCACCTGGTGTGACTTCAACTGAGCCAAGATATCATGCTTCACCCGATAACTTCCCCTCGCAACCCGTCACAGCCCTGGATAGCCAGGGAAATGTGATCTATGTGTGGGAGAATAAATCTGCTAACGCATATACACAATATAAATTTGGAGCATCATTCCCTAAAAGTGTGGTACCTGCCAGCGCCATCGTCAGCTCTAATCCATTTGCCGGCATCGGTAATTTCATAGGCATGATCAGTGGAGCCATCCTTCCCATTTTGTGCATAGGCGGTTTTATTGCTATCGTGGTCGCTGGTCTTTCAGCTGATAGCCGGCGCAGGCTAGCCTACCTGCCTCCAAAAATATCCATCGAAGGCCATGGAATCAAGCGTGGGCTTACTGCGGTTGAAGCTGCCATCTTACTCGAGCAGCCCCTGGATAAAGTCATGACCATGATCTTGTTCAGCACGATCAAGAAAAATGCTGCTGAGGTGGTCACCCGCGACCCACTAGAGATAAAAGCCACCGAGCCTCAGCCCGAAACACTGCAACCTTATGAAAAGGATTTCCTGGCAGCTTTTCAGAAAAAAGGAGTAGATCGTCAAAAAGGTTTGCAAGATATGGTAGTGGCTCTGGTGAAAAATGTTTCCGAAAAGATGAAAGGCTTCAGCCGGGCTGAGACTGTCGCTTATTACAACAATATCACCAAGCAGGCCTGGGCGCAGGTAGAAGCTGCTGATACGCCGGAAGTTAAAAGCCAGAAATATGAAGAGGTCATGGATTGGACCATGTTGGATAGGAACTATGATGGCCGAACCCAGGATGTTTTCCGCAACATGCCGGTGTTTGTCCCAATTTGGTGGGGCCGCTTCGATCCAGGCTTCGGTAAGAGTGGTGCACCAAGTGTGACCCCTGCATCGGTGGGGCATGCCGCAAGCGTCCCGGGGAACACCTTCGCCGGCTCAATTACCAACGGCGTGCAGACATTCTCATCCAAAGTGGTTGGAAGTATCAATGATTTCACTTCAAAGGTCACATCGGCCACCAATCCGGCTCCGAAAACTACATCATCATCAGGTAGAAGTGGCGGCGGATTCGGCGGCAGCGGCGGGCACGGTTGTGCGTGCGCTTGTGCCTGTGCCTGTGCCGGTTGCGCCTGTGCTTGTGCCGGTGGAGGTCGATGAGTTTAGCACTCACAATAAATTCAAGCGATTATGGCATTCTCATTATTAAATAGTATCAGGTCAAGATGGGCGTCTCTTAATGGTTCGCTCCTCAAACCCGGGTTATATCATTTCGATTATCAAGAACAGGGAGAGCGCGCACGGGTTCATTTACGCATTGATCCTGACGGCAGTGGATTATTATTGGTTAATGCCAGTCGGGTCATGCATCTAAATCCCACTGCCTCTTATATGGCATCCCTGATCCTTCACACCACCCCTCAGGATGCGGCCATTAAGTCCCTCGTAAAAATATTCGATGTGCCCATGGATCGGTTAATCGATGACTATGCGCAGATCTCCGAACAATTACAGGAGCTCATCAAACCCGATGGCGCCTGCCCTATCCATGATCTCAACCTAGAAGTCACCCCCCCTTTCAGCGCTCGCCCATCTGCACCTTACAGGATGGACCTGGCAATTACCTATCGCTGCAATAACGATTGCTCTCATTGTTATAACGCCCGGCCGCGTAACTATCCCGAGCTAACCACTGCTCAATGGCACCAGGTCCTGGACATTTTATGGAAAATTGGTATCCCCCACGTTGTATTCACGGGTGGTGAACCCACCCTACGCCTTGATCTCCCCGAGCTCATCAAACACGCTGAACAGAATGGCCAAATCAGCGGGATCAATACCAATGGACGCCGTTTATCTGACCCTGGATATGTGGAAAGCCTGGTGAAAGCTGGTTTGGATCACGTACAGATCACCCTCGAATCGCATGATCCCATTATCCACGATGCCATGGTCCGGTCAAAGGGCGCCTGGAAGCAAACCGTGGCCGGGATACGCAATGTTTTAGAAACACCACTATATGTTATGACCAATACTACTATGCTCACCACCAACAGTCCATCCATGCCTGAAACACTCGAATTCCTGGCCCAAATCGGCGTGCCAACCGTAGGACTGAACGCCCTAATCTACTCAGGTCGCGGCATGACCGTCAATACCGGCCTAGCAGAAGCAGACCTTTTCAGCTTATTGAGCACAGCGAGGGAGATTATCGCCGAACACCACCAGCGGCTGATCTGGTATACACCTACTCAATATTGTAATTTTGATCCGATGCAACTTGAGCTGGGTGTAAAGGGCTGCACTGCAGCGTTATACAACATGTGCGTTGAGCCCAATGGAGATGTAATTCCCTGCCAATCTTATTACCAGTCTCTCGGCAATATCTTTACCTCAAGCTGGAGAAATATTTGGAACCATGATCTAGCCGTCCGACTGCGAGAGCGTAAGGACATTCCGGAGAAATGCAAAAATTGCGTCCTCTTGCCTGAATGTGGTGGTGGCTGTCCATTGGCTGCTGATCGAAATAAGTAAATGGATTGAATGTAAAGGAGTAATGCATGGCCAATATCATTGAAAATGTAAAACGTTTATTTACCCCTGAGAAGCCATTATCACCTGGATTATTCCATTATCAAGCTCCGCCTGATTCCTCAATACCTTATCGCTTACATCTACGTCTTGAGGCTGATGGGACTGGGTTATTAATTGTGAACGCCTCCACAGTTCTGCATCTCAATCAAACTGCCGCGGAATTGGCCTATCATCTTATCAAACAAACTCCCGAAGAACAGATGGTTCGTGACGTTTCCCGTCGCTATCGGGTGAACCCACAGGAAGTTCTCCGTGACTTCCGGTCAATAAATGACCGCATTTTAACCTTGATCCATACCCCCGATCTGGATCCTGAAATGTATCTTGATTTTGAGCGCGAGACCCCCTTCTCAAAAAAAATCTCAGCTCCTTACCGGTTGGATTGCGCCATCACCTACCGTCTTCCTGTCAATGCAGATGCCTCCGATTCCCCCACTAAACGCGTTACACGTGAATTGGATACACAGGAATGGTACTCTATCTTTGATAAGGCATGGGACTTCGGCATTCCGCATCTCATTCTGACCGGAGGTGAGCCTACTTTGCGTGATGATTTACCTGATCTAATCGCCCACACCGAGGCGAATGGTCAGGTGGTTGGATTATTAAGTGATGGCCTTAAACTCGCTGACGATGATTATCTAAACACCTTGCTCCAAACCGGCCTGGATCATCTCATGTTTTGCCTGGATCCGGATGATGAAAATTCATGGCATGCCTTAGAACATGTCCTGTCGGCTGACCTCTTCGTGGCAGTTCACCACACCATCACACCCCAAAATGCCGCCGTCACCTCCCAAACAGCGGCGCGTATTGCCAATCTTGGTGCAAAAGCGATATCACTGAGCATATCCGATCCTTCGCTGGAAAAAACACTGGTTGAAACTCGCAACCAAGCAGCTGCCTTGGGTTTATCCTTGGTCTGGAATTTACCAGTACCCTATTCCCAAAATAACCCGGTCTCGCTCGAGATCCAGCAGGATAATTACCCTGAAGGAGCCGGTCATTCCTGGCTTTACATCGAGCCGGATGGAGACGTGTTACCAAGCCAGGGAATCGATCACGTGTTGGGCAATATCTTGCGCGATCCCTGGGAAACACTCTGGAGATAAAGCAAGTAACCGGCAGCTATCCCGTATGCCACCGCTACATTGTAGGAACGCTTTTTCCCCAGCATGGGGATTGAGATCACCTTGTCACATAACTCAATAACCCCTGGGTCTACCCCGGCTACTTCGCTCCCCACGATGAGCAGAATAGGCGAGTCATTATCACCCATATGAGTTTGAAAAAGCGGAATAGCACCGGGGATATGTTCCAATGCCCAAAGTTCATAACCACGTATTTTACATTCCTTGGCGAAAATCACTGCGTTTTTATAGCTTGCCCATTTGATTGCCTGCTCGGCGCCTAGGGCTGTCCGGTTCACCTTGGAATTCTCAGGAGTGGGGGTAATCCCACATAAATAAATCTGCTTGACACCGCACCCATCGGCAGTGCGGAATATTGACCCAACATTCCATGCGCTGCGGATGTTATCCAGCATCACTTCAATCTGCCAGCTATTATTCGCCGATAGTTTTATATCACTTTCAATGTTGCCGTCTGTTGTTGCCACCACATGTAAGCCTGACCGGCACACGGGGCAACGTTGTGATTTGGGATAACCCTCATATCCTGGAAATCTCAATCGGCAGGCCGGGTTATCACATTCATAAAAATAGTTTCTGGATGTCTGCATAGAGTTTGTATTTAATCTCATTATAATTGCTAATGCAATACGCGCCTGGTTAGGGAAAAGGATGAATACATGACCTTGTCAACCGCCCAATGGCACCAACGATATCAGCAGCAAGCTCAATGGACGCACGATTTACGCTGCTACATTTACGATCGCGTTGACCTTTCTAGAGCGAAAAAAATCCTGGATGTGGGCTGTGGGACTGGAGCTTTGGAAGTTGAGTTGTCCCAGCTCTCTACTGGTGAGATTTATGCGCTTGACATCGAACCTCAGCATATCATCTATGCCAGCCAGTTTGCTCCGGCAGCAATTTATACCCTCGGTGATGGCCTCCGATTACCCTACCCGGCTGCATCATTTGATATCACTCTGTGCCATTTTTTTTTATTATGGGTAAGAAATGCTGGTCAGGTTTTGGATGAGTTTTCCAGGGTGACTCGTCCAGGCGGTTATGTGCTAGCGCTGGCAGAGCCCGATTATGGCGGTCGTATCGATTACCCGCCAGAGTTGTCAGCGCTCGGCAGCTGGCAATGTGAAGCATTACGAAACCAGGGTGCCAGTCCTTTTATTGGCCGCCAGTTAGGTCAGTTATTCTCTATTGCTGGTTTAACGGAAATCGAAGTGGGTGTTTTAGGTGCCCAGTGGCACAAAAATGCTTCCGAGGAGGAACTTGATCTTGAATGGCAGGTGATTCGCTCTGACCTGGCTCACAAACCAGACTTCATCACACAGTCAGAAAAATTATATGCCATCGATAAAACTTCGCGCCAATCACATTTCAGGATTCTGTATGTGCCTACATTCTATGCGTTTGGCAAGCTGAAATAGTAGATCATCCCTCCACCGGGATGCCTATCTCTATCTGGTCTCCGTTGATCCGGATGGGATATGCGGGTATATCAACAAAAGCTGGCAGCGCTAAAACTTTCCCTGTTCGTATGTCAAAGCGAGCGCCATGCCTGGGGCAGATAATCTCGTGCCCTTCGATATTCCCTTCCCCCACCGGTCCATCATCGTGTGAGCATACATCTGCAATAGCAAAGTATTCGCCATTCATCTTTATTATCACAATCGGCTGTTCATCGATCTCGACGAATAATCGTCCCCCCTCATTTATTTCTTCTATTGATGCAACTGTAATATACTCCAGCTTGTCATCTTCAAAGATTTTATAGTTGTACATGCTCAATTTTCAACCAGTTCATCACTGGCTTCACCGAGGCCATACACCCCTGCTTTGAGCACCTTAAGCGAGAGCAGAGCACATTTTAATCGCACAGGACCCAGCTCAATTCCCAACATGTCCAGGACATCCTGTTTGTTGATCTTCTTCACCTCTTCGAGAGATTTTCCAACAATGCTTTCTGCCAGCAGGTCTGCCGAGGCTTGCGAGATTGCGCATCCGTGGCCATCAAATGCCACTTCACTCACCCGGTTGTTTGCATCCAACCGTAGATCAATGCGGATGTGATCTCCGCATAATGGGTTGTCATCCTCAAAAGAGATATCATGTGGGTCGAGTGTGCCCTTATATTGAGGATTTTTATATCTGTCAATGATTAGTTCGCGATATAGATCATCCATATTTACCCGAAATATTTTTTCACCTGGTATAAGCCCTCAATGAGGTGATCGACCTCCTCGAAGGTGTTGTAGATATAAAAGCTTGCTCGCGTAGTAGCAGTTATGTGATACTTTTCGTGTAATGGCATGGCACAATGATGCCCCGCCCTCACTGCGATCCCAAATTCATCCAACACCTGCGCAACGTCGTGGGGGTGCACACCATCAAAGGTAAAAGCGACAACGCCTCCCTTATGGCTAGCATCTGGCCCGAAAATGTGTACCTGGGGCACTTCTTCCAGGCGCTCCATTGCATAGGTGATGATCTGCTGTTCGTAAAGAGCAATTTTGTCCATCCCGATCTGGTTTACATAATCGAGGGCTGCATGCAGGCCTATTGCTTCGGCTATGGCAGGTGTGCCTGCTTCAAATTTATGGGGTATCTCATTTGGAATGAATGAGCGTAAGAGCACCTTCTTGATCATTTCGCCTCCCCCCATGAAGGGCGGCATGCTATTTAATAACTCGCTCTTTCCATACAACACCCCGATCCCCGTAGGACCGCATATCTTATGCCCTGAAAATGCCAGGAAATCAACACCAATATCCTGCACATCTACGTTGAAATGCGGAACTGATTGGGCGCCATCAATCAGGGTTATCGCGCCCGCCTGTTTCGCTAATTCTACAATCTGCTTTGCTGGATTGATGGTCCCCAGGACGTTGGACATGTGTGTAAAAGCTACCAGGCGTGGTTTTTTCTCTAATAGCTTCTTATACACATCCAGCATCAGCAACCCATCCCTGGTGATAGGGATAAATTCAAGCTGGATGCCTTTTTCAGCAGCCAGAATTTGCCAGGGCACTAAGTTCGAATGGTGCTCCATCTCCGTCAGGATAACCAGGTCATCCTCTTTCAGGAATGCGCGCCCCCAAGTTTGAGCAACCAGATTGATAGCCTCAGTTGTATTGCGGGTAAAGACAATTTCCCTGGCAGAATCTGCATGAATGAAATCTGCCACACGCTGGCGTGCTTGCTCATATTGGGTTGTGGCTTTCTCTGCCAATGTATGCACCCCCCTGTGGACGTTGGAATTGGTAAAACGGTAAAAATCGTCCATTGTCTGGATGACTGCCAGTGGTTTTTGGGTGGTAGCCGTTGAATCCAGGTAAATAATCGGCACTCCCGGATGTACTTCTTGTTGCAATGTCGGAAAGTCCAGCCGGATTTTTGCAATATCAAGGGTCGTGCTTATAGATGGATCAACCATAAATCATCACTTTACTTTCTGGCGGCTGTGTATCCTGCGCCTTGAAGGTCGTAATTGCGGTGAAGTTTTCGGGCACCACAATACGTGGTCGGGAACCATCCAGCCATCCGTCAGATAGACAGCATCTTTGAATTGGACTGCCACCATTTTTGGATCGACCTGTACCACGATACCTTCCAGCCAGTCTCGAATGCGCTCATTACTTTTATCGTGATCGCAATATACTTCCACCCGATCTCCCACGTGATATTGTTCATCCAGATCAGGTGCATGGGTAAAATACATTTCTGACAACGTTCCTCCTTAGATTAACTCACTTCATCTTATCTATGATTGCCTGTTGAAATCGTTTTCGAACCCCATCGAATGGAATACGCTGCATGATGGGATCGAAAAACCCCTCCACAATCAAATGCTCCGCCTCTTCATAGGGAATCCCACGACTTAACAAATAGAATACCGAATCAGGGTCAATCTTGCCCACCGTTGCACCATGGGTGCAACGTACATCATCCGCTAGAATTTCGAGCCCCGGTATCGAATCAGCCCGCGCTTTTGTACTCAAGACCAGGTTGCGGTTTGCCTGGTAACCATCGGTTTTTTGGGCTCCAGGGGCAACGTAAATCATTCCTTGCCACACCGACCTGCTGTTATCTTTCAGGGCACCTTTGAATAGTAGATCACTGGTAGTATGCGCTGCCAGATGGTTTTGTTGCGTGTCATGGTCTAAGTGCTGTTTTCCGTCGGTGAAATAAAACCCCGACATTTTACCAGTGGCGCCTTCGCCGATCAGATCAATTTCTGAAAAGTTTTTTGTCAGGTTGCTTCCCAATGCTCCGAAAATCCATTCCAAGTTGGCATCGCGGCCCACCTGGGCTCTTTCATGGCTGAAATTCCACACATTATCCCCCCATGATTGCAATTCTACAAACCGCAGCCTGGCATTTTCGCTGATGTGTATTTCTACAATGCCGGAGTGCAGTGATTGCTGGGTAGCTCCATTGGGTGAAGCAGCCTCGTGTACATAAGTCAGTGATGCTCCCGGCTCGAGCCACACCATGATGTGCGAAAAATACGCCAGTCCTTCTCCAGGCCCCCAAATCACGGAGTGCATCGGAGCCTCCACCTCAACGCCTCTGGGAATATAGATGAATACGCCATACTGTTCCAGGGATGCTGCCATGGCTGCGAACCTGCCCTCGTCGGGTTTAACCACTTGCCCGATGATATTAGCCAGCTTATCCACGTATTCGTTTTCTGCAGTCGCTAAATCGGTGAAAATTACCCCCTGCGAGGCTAAATTTTGATCGAGCGTGGTTTCAGTATGATCAGGGTGAATGATCATCTGTCCGCCATGCTTCTTTGAGACCAGTGGTTTGAGCAGCCATGCGGGTGGCATGGGCAGTTGCTCTAATTTGGAGTATTTAGGGATCGTAAATAATCCAACATTCAGGTTATGGATGTCGGTCCTGCGCCATGGCTCGTCTTTGGTGGTTGGCATAGGTAAGTTTTGATATGCTTGCCATGCCCTTTCACGATACTCGCGCAAGAATTCAGGCCCATTCCAGCTTGGTGATAGTGCTGCAACCATATCTTGCGAGAACGCGAAGTCTTCAGCCTCAACCTGTACACCAGGCCTGCTGCGTGTGATCACATGATGTGTGCTCATTAGCCCACCGACCCTGCCATCTGTAATTGGATTAAGCGGTTCATCTCGATGGCATATTCCATGGGTAGTTCTTTTACCAGTGGCTCGATAAAACCCGAGACGACCATGGTGGTCGATTCTTCTTCCGATAAGCCTCGGCTCATCAGGTAAAATAGCTGCTCTTCACCAACTTTTGATACGGTGGCTTCATGCCCAATGGTCACATCCTGCTCATCAATCTCAATCGATGGATAAGTATCGGACCTCGATAAAGGATCAAGCAAGAGTGCATCACATACTGTGTTGGATTTGCTATCCACCGCACCTTTGTAAACTTTCAATAAACCTCTGAAAGACGTCCTGCCCCCACCCTTGCTGATGGACTTCGAGGTAATTTTGCTGGAAGTATGCGGGGCAAAATGAATTGCCTTACCACCGGCATCCTGAGTTTGACCAGGTCCTGCAAATGCCATGGATAAAATTTCGCCATGGGCTCCCGGCTCGAGCAGGTAACAGGAGGGATATTTCATGGTCAGCTTCGAACCCAGGTTTGAATCAACCCACTCCATAGTGCCACCTTCATGAACTAATGCGCGTTGTGTCACCAGGTTATATACGTTGGTCGACCAATTTTGGATCGTGGTATAGCGTACCCGAGCTCCCTTATTGACGATGATCTCGATCACACCACTGTGGAGTGAATCGGTGGTATAGGTTGGAGCGGTACATCCTTCCACATAATGCACCTGTGCGCCTTCATCTGCGATGATCAGCGACCGTTCGAATTGTCCGATATTGGCTACATTCAATCTAAAATATGCCTGGAGGGGTAGATCAACTTTGACACCTTTGGGGACGTAAACGAAGGATCCACCCGACCATACTGCGCTATTCAAAGCCGCGAACTTATTATCCTCGATGGGGATCACCTTCCCGAAGTATTGCTTGAATAAATCGGGATATTTACGCAAACCATCTTCAATACTCAGGAATATGACGCCCTGTTTTTCCAAATGTTCCTGAATATTGTGATACACCATCTCGCTTTCATATTGAGCTCCTACGCCTGCCAGGAATTTCTGCTCTGCTTCAGGAATCCCCAATCGGTTGAAGGTTTCTTTGATTGTATCCGGTACATCATCCCAGCTATGGCTTTGTTGCTCAGTGGGTTTGACATAATAGTAAATGTCGTCGAGATTTAACTCCGAGAGATCCCCTCCCCACGTGGGAATGGGACGTTTTTGGAAATGATCCAGTGCTTTTAACCTGTAATCTCGCATCCAGTGAGGTTCATCCTTCATGTAGGAGATCTGTTCAACGACTTCTTTAGATAAACCTTTGCGTGATTTGAAAACATAGGTGTCAGGATCTCTAAATCCGTATTTATAATCACCGATATTGTCTAGTACGTGTGAGTTTGAGCTCATTACAACCTCTACTAACCGATAATCTATGCCGGAATCGATTCGTATTTTTCACGCACCCACTCATAGCCGTGCTCTTCCAGGTTCAATGCCAACTCTGCATCACCTGATTCGACGATACGACCATCCAACATAACATGTACGAAATCCGGCTTGATATAGTTCAGTATACGCTGGTAATGGGTAATGACCAGCGCTCCCATTTCAGGACCGCGTAAGGTATTCACCCCCTCTGAAACGATCCGCAAAGCATCGATGTCCAGGCCCGAGTCAGTTTCATCCAGGATGGCAATTTCCGGTTTAAGCACTGCCATTTGCAAAATTTCAGCCCGTTTTTTCTCGCCGCCTGAAAATCCATCATTCAAATAACGACTGGCAAATGAATAATCCATCTTCAACAAATCCATGCGTTCTTTCAACATCTTGCGAAATTCAGGGACTGTGATTCCCCGGTCATCCGAATTTTCAGCTTTCCGTCGAGAATTGATCGCCGTACGCAGGAAATTCGCCACCGAGACTCCGGCGATGGACACTGGGTATTGAAAGGCCAGGAATATCCCCAATCGTGACCTCTCATCAGGCTTAAGCTCTAGTATATTCTGATCCTTGAAAATTACCTTTCCTTTTGTTACCTGATAACCAGGATGGCCCATCAATGTATAAGCCAGGGTGGATTTTCCGGTTCCATTTGGCCCCATCAGTGCATGCACTTTTCCCTGCTGTACGGTTAAATTTACCCCCTTAAGTATTTCACGCTCAGCGATATTAACATGCAAATCCTGGATGATAAGTTCTGACATGTATCTCTCCTTGGGATTTATATAAACGAACAATCCTTGACGAAAGATCAATCAAGGATTGAGCTCGACGGCGATATTATAGCATGTCAAAGGCTACATGTCAATATTTATGATAAATATCATAAATATTGACAATAATCTTGAACGTTGGTATACTTTTTAGAATTATATGTCTGGAACGAGAGAATTAGTATTAAGAACATTACTTTCACAACCACGCTGCACAATCAACGATCTGGCCGGTAAACTTGGCATAAGTCCAATTTCCGTCCGCCATCACATTGCCAGCCTGGAAGCAGAAGGCCTTATTTCCAGCGAGGATCAACGCCATGGTGTGGGAAGGCCACGCCAGGTGTTCTCGCTTACCGAAAATGGGATTGAGCAATTTCCCACCCGGTACGTGCGCCTTACCATCCGCCTGCTCGAGCACCTTAAAGAAACCATGCCGGAAGCCATGATCAATAAGTTATTTACTGAAATGGCAGAAGATCTGGCCAGAGATCTCGCCGACGGTATGGAAATCAAGGATCTAAATATCCAGGAACGTTTAAATTTAGTCAAAGACCTGCTCAGGCGGGAAGGCTTTAATGTTGATTGGCAGCAAAATGCTGATGGCTATGAGATCCACGAAAATAGCTGTCCGTTCTATTATATCGGGCAGAATCATCCCGAAGTATGCACAGTCGATCAAATCCTGATCTCCAAAGTATTATCGGTACCTACCGAAAAAGTAAAGTGCATCCTGAATGGCGACAGCAGCTGCACTTATTGGGTGCCAAATGCTGCTTTGCCTCAACCGAGTAACACATGACAGACACCAACCAAAACCGCCCCGTATGGGAGCTTGAAAGTACCAATCCTGAGCTTATGGAGCCCCTTACCGAAGAGCTTAAGAAGGTCATCGACCCTGAATTAGGGTTGAATGTTTTAGAGTTGGGGTTAGTACGAAACGTAGCCATCATTAACGGGGAAGCGAAAATGGTGATGATTATGACCACCCCCTTCTGCCCCTATGGACCAGCGCTCTTGGAAACCACGCGCCAGCAAGCAGAACGCGGTCTAAATCTACCCACCTCCATCGAACTTAGTTATGAACCTTGGGATCCATCCATGATGGACGAGAACGCTCGCATCGATTGGGGATTCTTTTAGCTGGCTGTTGATCAATCGAATTAACAAACAAGCTGGCCTGCAGAATGCAAACCAGGATTTTCAATACCAGGCAATCCTATTGTGGCGAGGGCGGGAGTCGAACCCGCGACACGAGGCTTATGAGTCCCCTGCTCTGCCAGCTGAGCTACCTCGCCATTAAAATAGATGCAAAATAGTACTACGTACGTTTTCTTTTGTCAACTATATTTCACGGTTCACGATATACGCAGCCAAATCTTCAAGCGCTTTTCTTTCTTTTGTCTCTGGCATCTTCATCAATAAGTTAAGCCCTTTTTCTACATACTGACGGGCTTCGTCGTGCGAGAGCTTTATTGCCCCACTCTCGCGGATGGAAACCAGCAATCTATTCAGGCAATTTTCATCGCAGAAATTACTTTCCAGGATCTTCTTCATGTCTGTATCACCGGGATTATTCTCAAGATAATACAGCACCGGCAGCGTGATCAATCCCTGTCTCAAGTCGCTTGCCACTGGTTTGCCCATTGTGGTTTGCTCGCTGGTGAAATCCAGGATGTCATCGATGATCTGGAATGCCATCCCGATATCATACCCAAACTCTTTCATCGCCCCCCTCTTGTTCTCAGCTGCTCCGCTCAATATAGCTGCTGTGGTAGTGGAAGCTTCAAATAGCGACGCAGTCTTGGCGTAAATTCGGCGATAATAATTTTCACGGTTGGCAATCCATTTGCTGCTGAATAATTGTGTAATTTCACCATTAACGATGATCGCCAGGGTTTCGGCAAACACACGCATCACATCTACCGAGCCGGTTTCAGCAGCTAATTTGGCCGCCTTGGAAAAAATAAAATCACCTGTTAATACCGTTGCAGCTGGAGACCACTGGGCGTTTAACGTGGGAATTCCCCGCCGGATCATAGCGCCATCGATCAGGTCATCATGCACCAACGTTGCGGTGTGCAGTGATTCGATCGCCGCTGCCAGGGTAACTAATTTATCCGGGTCACCTCCGAGCATCTTTCCGGTCAGCAATGTGACGATCACGCGAATACGCTTACCACCAGAGCTAAGCAGGCGATGTAGCGCTGCACCGACTGCCGTATGATGCCCATCAGCTTGCGCCCGAATGCGTTCCTCAACTAATCCTAGCCTGTCTTCAATGGGTGCTGTAAATTTAGCCTGAATCAATGTATGGTCTCCAGTTAAATACCTTATCAGCTTCCTCTGTGGTGATCCTGCCGACTTCACCAACTGGCATGGCTTTAATTTCGGCTATTTTTTCAGCCACAATTCTAACATTGACTGGCTCATTTCGCTGGCCGCGTAATGGATGAGGCGATAAAAATGGGGCATCTGTTTCTAATAATAAGCACTGCAACGGCATGACTTTTACCACTCTCTGCAGTATATGGGAGTTGCGAAATGTTACCGCACCACCAATTCCCAGCTTAAAATGCAATTCAGCCATCCGTTCAGCCAGCTGCTCATCGCCGGAAAAAGCATGCAATACCCCCGGATGCTCGGATAGGTGCGAATGATGAGTGGTCAATCCACCCTGCCAGTCAGTGAGTATGTCCGCAATATCTCCTGATGCTTCACGGTTATGGATAATCACGGGTATTTCCAGGTCTGCAGCCAATTCAAGCTGTTTTATTAAGCTCCTTCGTTGGTAATCATGTGGAGAATGATTTCGATAGTAATCCAGGCCGATTTCGCCAATCGCCACCACTTTATTTTTTTTTGCCAACGACCTTAACTCTTGCTGTGTGTCTTCTGTCCATTTTTGGTTACTATTCGGGTGTAAGCCTGCCGCTGCACAGACCTGCTGATACTCACTGGCGCATTTTATTGCTGCTTTACTGGTTTCAATATCCAGTCCTGGAATTAATAGTCTCCTGATACCCGCTTCCCAAGCTCTTTTAATAACCTGTGATCGATCTTGATCGTATTCATCGAGATAAAGGTGGCAATGTGTATCAACCAGGCTCACTGGCTCATCTAAACTCACGATTTCAAACCTGCCACACGCAGCCCATCATCCAATATTGCTTTTACTCTACCAGGCTGAGTGGTTTCGCAATACACTCTCATAATGGGCTCAGTTCCTGAAAAACGGATCAGCATCCATCCACCATCCTCAAGGTTAAATTTGAACCCATCGGTTGTATCCAGGTTAACCACCTTAAAACCGCCGATGTGGTCGGGCTGGTGCTCCAATATATATTGCTTCCTTGAAGTATGGTCACCTGAAAATGGTGTATCGATTCGGTCGTAATAATGGGCACCCACCTTGTTGAATAATGTACTGATGAGCTCGGAGGGTTTCTGCCCCAGGCGCACCATCATGTCGAGGATATATAGTCCAGCTAAAATGCCATCTCTTTCCGGCACGTGCCCTCGGAAGGCATACCCGCCTGATTCTTCCCCACCCAACATGGCATTGGTTTCCAGCATTTTAGGGGCCACATACTTAAAACCTACCCCTGTCTCATACACCGGCACATTATAAATCTTGCCTAATTCTACCAGCATATTCGTGGTCGACAGGGTCTTCACAATGGGACCACGCTCTTTACGTACTTCGAGGAAATAATAACCCATCAGCCCATACACCCGCAACTGGTCGATGAATTGGCCGTTTTCATCACCAACTCCCAATCGGTCTGCATCACCATCTGTGATGATCAGCACATCACTTTTTCGCCTGACCGTCTCAACCAGTCCAATATCCACGTTTGGCGGTATGGGTTCTGGGCGTTTCATCTCAGGGAAAATTGGATTCCGCTGGTTATGGATTTCCTCCACTCTGGTTTTTCCACCTTGCAGTAAGCGCGGGAACCAACCGATGCCATTTCCCCACATTGGTTCAACCAGTACCTTCAACCCGGCATCCTGGATAGATTGAATGTCGACCAGTCGCTTAAGTTGGTCGATATATGCTGGATTTGGATCGAAAATAACAATTTGTCCTTGAGATGCAGCTTCGTTTAAAGAAATACGGTGGATGTGATCTGTTGATTCCGGGATAAATGATTCGATCTCCAGAAGTCCCTCGGGGTCAATTGCCCCTCCATGCTCATCTCTTACCTTGAACCCGTTATCAGTAGGCGGATTGTGTGAGGCAGTGATATTTACCGCGCCAACTGCCTTTTTATCGACAACACAATATGAGATTGCCGGTGTTGGGGTCGCTCTATCGGTGAGATAAACTCTCAATTGATTAGCAGCTAATACTTCTGCCACAGATGCGGCAAAATGCTCTGAATTAAACCGTTGGTCGTACCCTACAATTACCCATTCGTCTTTAGCACCCCTGTCGAGTAAATACTTTGCAAATCCCTGAGCACAACGCCTGATATTCGCAAAGGTATAGTCTTCAGCGATTCTTCCTCGCCATCCATCGGTGCCGAAATGTATCTTATCCACCACTAGGCCTCCATGTTAACTATTTAATTTGAAATGTATTATATCAAGGGATGTAAGCAGGCGGAATAGGCGGTTTAGAGATGATATAATTTTATCTCGTTCAATAGACACTCAGGAGGTAATCAATGAACCAGCCAATTTTACAGGAATTGCTAGAATCACTTGATGGCAGTCTGGTGCTGACCGACCATCATGCTGAGATCAAAGACCTGAAACGACTGCAAGCGAATATCCACAAAATAGCCGAAAAAGCCGCATTGGGTAGTAAAACAGAAAAAGGAGCAGCCCAATATATCATTCGTCAGGCTGCACTAGCATTTGGAGCAATCCCATCATCCATTATCGAGCTTTATCTTGCGCGTGGTCGGGGTGAAATACCATTAATATTCACTGTCCCGGCCATCAATCTGCGCATGTTAGCTTTCGATTCAGCCCGCGCGGTATTTCGAGTGGCAAATGAGATGAATGCTGGGGCATTCATATTTGAGATTGCCCGTTCTGAGATGGGATATACCGATCAGCGGCCATCGGAATATACCTCGAGCGTACTTGCGGCTGCAATTGCGGAGGGATATGTCGGGCCAGTTTTCATCCAAGGTGACCATTTCCAGATATCTGCCAAGCGCTACGCTTCCACTCCCGACGCCGAAGTGCAGGCTGTAAAGGATTTAACCAACGAAGCCATCAGCGCCGGTTTCTTCAACATCGATATTGATACTTCTACGTTGGTGGATATCAATAAACCCACGGTTCCTGAGCAGCAAAAACTGAATTACACCTTGTCTGCCATGTATTCAGCCTATATCCGCTCTTTGCAGCCTGAGGGGGTGCAGGTATCCATTGGAGGCGAGATTGGAGAAGTAGGTGGGCATAACTCAACCGAGGAAGAGCTGCGTGCCTATATGGATGGTTACAACACTGACTTGGCGAGACAGGCTCCTGGTGCTGTTGGGTTGAGCAAAATCAGCATACAAACGGGTACTTCCCACGGAGGGGTTGTGCTTCCCGATGGCTCGATTGCCAAAGTTCACCTGGATTTCGGAATTTTACGCCAGCTGAGCCGTCTGGCGCGTTCAGAATATGGCATGGGTGGGACCGTACAGCATGGTGCTTCCACTCTGCCCGAAAATGCGTTTGGTAAATTTGTTGAATCAGAAGCCGTCGAAGTACATCTGGCGACCAATTTCCAGAACATGATCTTCGAAAAACTGCCGGACGATTTACGCGATGAGATGTATGCTTATCTGGATAAAAACAATGCCTCGGAGCGTAAGCCTGATATGACCGACGAGCAGTTTTATTACAAGACCCGTAAATACACCGTTGGGCCTTTCAAAGCACAAACCTGGAACCTTCCATCAGAGCTGAAAGCCTCAATAAGCCTGATGCTTGAGGATCAATTCCGCAAGCTGTTCGTCTACCTCGGTATGCAAGGCTCGCGATCATATATCGACTCAAAAATTCATCCCGTTAAGATAGAGCCTGACCTGAAGTTCTATCTCGGTGACACATCCGAGGAAGAGGAAGTCTCGGACTTGGCTGATTGATCATGCCATCGAAAGATCAGGGTGTTAATCTTGAGCGTTACATGCTCGTGCCTCGCACGCTGATTTTTCTAACCCGCGGTGAGCATATATTATTGCTAAAAGGCGCCCAGGATAAACGATTATGGGCAGGGCTATATAACGGCATTGGCGGGCATGTAGAGCCGGGAGAGGACATCCTATCCTCTGCCCGGCGAGAGCTTATGGAAGAAACCGGGTTAGAATCGCCTGACTTACACTTGTGCGGTGTGGTCACCGTGGATACGCAAGCCAACCCTGGCGTATGTATCTATATCTTCACCGGTAATTGCCCCTACGGCGAACCAGCACTCTCACGCGAAGGCTCCCTGGAATGGGTGCACGCTTCTGAGCTAAACCAACTACCCCTGGTTGCTGATTTACCATTGTTGATTCAAAATATTATCGAGCAAAAGCCTGCCTCTGCACCGTTCTCAGCCCACTCGCACTATTCAGCGAATGATGAGCTGGTAGTAACCTTCGGAAAATAACCTTTCGACAAAAAAAAGCGTACCCAGATCAATCCGGGTACGCTACTTTATTTAATAAAATTACTTTTGTCTTCTAATGGCCGAACGGGCGATGAACCATATCCCCAACAATATTAATGCCAGGGGCCAAATATAAATGATGAGATTTTCAGCAGCGATCAGCAATACGATCCCGATGGCAGCCAGAATTGCCGCTGGAATCCATGCCCAATCCATGCGCCGGATTGGATTTGGAAGAATAGCAACCAATGCAAAAGTAATCCCAAAGCCAAGTAACAGGATACCTCCGCTAGTTGTGCCATTTAACCCCACATCGATCAAGCTGACGATGGCGACAGTGGCTAGAATGCCTGCTGGTATGATCGCCCACCAGTTGATTCGCGAGGCTAGGTAGACAAAAACAAAACTGAGAGCAATCCCACCTAATATGACCAATCCCTCCCATCCAGATCCCTGGAAACCGGGAAGAAATGCACCTAATCCAATGATTGCAGCAATGGCTAAAAAAATAGTTCCAGGAATCAATGCCCACCACTGGGCATGGTTATTGATATACATAGTGATGAATAGGATTCCAACAACAGCTGTTGCTATCGTCCAAAATAACGCCCCGCCCTGAAATATATTAAAGGTGTCCAGCAGCAATAAAACGCCACCAATTATAAAAATGATACCCCAAAGTAAACGTGATGTCAGGTATTTCATGCCGACCCTCCTGTTGGTCTCTTGCGAATAACCGCTTGAATGGTAATCCAAATTCCTAGCAAAATGATTAATACAGGCCAAAACTTGATAATATCAGCCTGCCCTGAGAAGATCATCAGGAAAATCACAAACATAATCGCACTGATTATTATCAGGCGCAAACCCGCAGTGTACCCTCTGCGCGTTTCACCTCCCAGTAGCGTGGTAAGTATGATGCCCACTCCAACAAAAGCCGGGATCAGCGTCCATAAGTAAGACCAGGAACCCCACTGCCCGGTTGCATTTTGCCAGTACAGGATGCCTCCAATACCTCCTACAATGCACGCTGGTACACTCAAGCCCGGTGATCGTGCCAGCAATCCAAGGAAGAACAATAATACGCCAACTCCGATCACCACCAGCGGCCATTGGTATTCAATGTTGATGAGATCATTCAATCCTGGCAATAGATTGAGCTCTGCTGTCAGGAACCATGCTCCGATTAGTAATAAAATTAATCCGATTACCAGGTCAGATCTCTTTTGTCTCGACATATCGAACTCTCCATGATCTTTTTTTCTGATTATATATAACCCTTCCGAGGTAATTCGGTTTCAGGTTAGCTCGAAAAACCTTGAGATATGATATTAATTTTCACTAACTTTCAAGCCATACACACTATGTTATTATCTACGAATTAATTACCGGGAAGTTGTATTTCCTGCGAAACAGGGGTAAGATCAATTAGGGTAGATATTTATATCAATCAACTAAGGACGGGATTTATAAGTCATTTAGTTGATCAACACGTGTTCGCTTAGGGATTGCAAGATGATCATACCTACCAATCAAATGGTAATTACCCAGGATACAGTTCTATCTCCAGGTGTTTACTGCCTGCCGGATGGGATAAAAATAGAAGGTCGTGATATAACCCTGGATGGCAATGGGGCAACGCTGTTCGGCAAAGACAGCAGGGGTAGCGGTATATATGCGCAGCATGCTGAAAATATCACCATCAAAAATATATCTCTGCAAAATTATTCTTGGGGAATCAACATCCGGGATAGTGCGCATATTACAATCACGCATTGTAATGTCAGGTGCACCCACGAAATTCCAGCCAACACAGTCTTCTTGGATATCTGGATTCCATACGAAAATGCATATGGAGCTGGCATCATCCTTAAAGATGTCGAGCATGTTCTGGTTGAAGAGAATGATTTTTCACATCAAATGAATGGGTTGTTGACCTACCATTGCAACCAGCTCAGGGTGGTCAATAACCTGGCAAATTACTGCAGTGGTTGGGGCTTTCACCTAAACAGTACCAGCAATAGTTACTTTGAGAAAAACAGCGCTGATTATTGCTGCAGATATGAGCCGAGGGATTCTCGCAAGGGTCATATAGGTGCAGATTCCGCCGGCTTCCTCATCGTCAATCACTCATGTGATAATAAGTTTATAAAAAATAACGCCAGGATGGGCGGAGATGGCTTTTTCCTGGCGGGAATGAATCCCTCCTTCGAAGCTGTTGGATGTGATGGAAACCTATTCGAAGAAAATGATGCTTCATACAGCCCCAATAATGCCTTTGAAGCAACCTTTAGCCGGGGAAATATCTTTCACGCAAACGACGCAAGTAACAGCAATTACGGTTTTTGGCTGGGTTTTTCTAGCAGCACGGTTCTTGAACAGAATCAGATGATCGCTAACCGCCAGGCGGGTATTGCAGTAGAAAATGGGGTTAATTTTATCGTTTCTGGTAACCTGCTCTCGAACAATCACTACGGGAGACTATTATGGTCGAAGCTTGTTCCACAAATCGCTCGGCTGCTTCCCGAAAATATAACCAGTCTTAATTGGCGCATCGAACATAATTCCTTTCTTTCCAACCACAAAGCCATCCGCATCGCCGCCAATCAAGATCATGGCATCCACCCGTTGCCCGAAAGTGGGGAGCTCGGTTTGCTGGCTCCTACACCAGCTCACCACATCATTCACGACAATAAATTCGAAAGCAATGTTTACGTTATTGAACAGGCTGACGTGCAAGACACCTTGATTGATGGAAATGAAATGGTGAATAATCTCCATGAACGATAACGTCACCATCAGCGTCGCCCAGGCAATCCAGGATTTCAGGTCTGCCCGCCAAAAAGCGACATTAAGGGAAATTATCGCTCGTTTCACCGGCGACGATTTTGAATTACTCTCTTTTAATGAGGTTCGCCAGAAATTAAAAGCCCAAATGGGTCATCAGCGCATATTAAAAGAAATTCCGATCAATGCCATCATCGGCAGTGTGAATCGTTACCAGGATTTCTCACGTGATTTCCTTCCCAGTAAAAACATAAATCCAGAACGATGGGCGAATATCGAGCTCGCCAATTACGGGTCTCGAGGATTACCTCCCATTGAAGTGTACCAGATCGATGAGGCGTATTTCGTCAGTGACGGAAATCACCGTATTTCAGTGGCTAAACAACTCGGCGCCACTGAAATACAGGCCTATGTGACCGAAGTGCACACCCGCGTGCCGCTAACACCAGATGTCCGTCTAGAGGACTTGATCCTTAAATCTGAATATGCCGATTTCCTCGAGCATACCAACCTTGATCAAATCCGCCCCGAGTCCGACTTATCTGTCACGGTGCCAGGGCAATATGAGGTTATCGAAGAGCATATTGCCGTCCACCGCTACTTCATGGGGATTGAGCAGCAACGTGAAATACCCCTGCGCGAAGCGATCGCCGATTGGTATGACAACGTTTATATGCCGGTAATAAATATTATTCGCCAGCATGGGTTACTAATCGATTTTCCCGATCGCACGGAAGCAGACTTATACCTGTGGATTGCCGACCACCGGGCTGCTTTGGAAGATGAGATAAAAAGCCAGGTGGAGATAACCAGCGCAGCAGATGACCTGGCAGGTCAATTCAGCCAACGGCCTTATCGGGTGATCGCCCGTATTGGTGGTAAATTCATCAAAGCCCTCTTCCCGCGAACCCTCGAGCCTGGTCCATCTCCGGGGGAATGGCGGCAAAATATTGTGACTTCTCGTCAGGCAGATCGGCTATTCAATGAAATTTTAGTGCCAATCAATGGCCGCGAGGATGGCTGGTATGGCTTGGAGCAGGCGTTTATCTTTGCCAGGCGTGAAGCAGCCAATCTGAATGGATTGTTTATCACCCAATCTGAACCAGAGTTATCTTCCGATTTGTCCAGAGTAATCATGGACCAGTTTAATCAGCGTTGCGAAGAATCAAGTGTGAAATGCAAGCTTCAGATGACAACAGGGGATGTTGTATCCACCATTTGTGACCGTGCTCGCTGGAATGACCTGGTAATTTTAAATCTGACCTACCCGCCAGCTTCATCAGCAGTTGCCAGGTGGAGTTCGGGCGTGCGAAATTTAGTGCAGAGATGCCCAAGACCTATCCTGTTCACCCCTCAAACCACCACACCATTGAATCACGCCTTGTTGGCATATGATGGAAGCTTTAAAGCCCAGGAAGCGCTATTTATTGCTTCCTACCTGGCTGCCAAGTGGCAAATCCATCTATCGGTTATTACTATTGGACAGGAAGTGGACATCGATGATATTCAAGGTGATGCCAGGCAATACCTGGTGGATCACGCTGTTAATGCTGACTACATTTTGGCTGAAGGTGCTAAAAGTGCTGAAATCATCATCCAATATGCTGAAAAGCTGAATAGTGATTTGATTTTAACTGGGGGTTACAGTCACAACCCCATCCTGGAAGTGATCCAGGGGGGTGATGTCGACTACTTGTTGCGTCATACAAGTGTCCCCATCATTGTTTGCAGGTGATTCCACCATTTACACCAACTCAATCCTTTTATACCCAAAGGCATTGATCACCCTGGTCTTTCCCCAGGTGGTTTCTGTGATTGTATACGGTCGATAAACATGAATATGACCATGCAAATGATAATCTGGCTGAAAATTGGTGATCAGCCATCGGAAAGCTTTGATTCCCTGGTGTGCCAGATCAGGCTGGTCATGAATCCCCCAGGGAGGTGCATGAGTAATAAGCACGTTCAGAAAGCGGCCATATTTTAGACGATTTAATAATAAAGTTGGTACAATCCTAAACGCATACAGCCACATTTCAAATTGTGTGTATTGAAATGGGCCGTTCCTGTACTTCAAACTGCCCTCAATCCCCGCGAATGTAAAACCATCCTGGTTTATTACCCGTTGGTGCAAGTTTATTGCCCCAGGTTGGAACGAGTTATTATTTTCATCCGTTTGTGCGGGGATTGAATGGTTCCCATATACGTGAAATAAGGGAATATCGAGCGAGCTGATGATGTATTCCAGGTAGTATGAAGGCAGATCACCGCAGCCAATGGCGACATCAGTATCCGACAAAATCTCGCGAATTTTTGGACTGTAAATCCATTCTACAACAATATCACTGACTGCTAAAATCTTCATTGATCACTTAGAAGACGATCTCTTTAATAAATCTCGTAGTGCGTCCTCCAAATGATCGAATTTAAAGACAAAACCCTGGTCCAACAGCTTTTTGGGAGTGGCATGTAATCCCTCCAGTACGGTCATCGCCACCTCTCCAAAGGCCAACTGCATTGCAAACGCCGGGATTGGAAAATAGTGCGGCCGGTTGATGACCCTGGCAATGGTCCTGCCGAATTCGTTATTCGTCACAGGGTTGGGAGCGGTTAAATTGTAAACCCCGTTGCATTGTGAATTACGTATCAGGAATTGGATCGCATTTGCTTCATCGTAAATATGGATCCACGAGTACACCTGGCGTCCATTGCCCAACGGTCCACCGACAAATAAGTGATAGGGTAAAACGATGGATGGTAGCGCGCCGCCTTGCGTAGACAGGACGATACCATTTCGGATCACCGCTCTCCGCACTCCCATCGCCTCAATTGGCAATGTTGAGGCCTCCCAATCCTTTCCCAGGTTTGCCAGGAAATCATTCCCACTGCCATCTTCCTCAGTTAGTGTTTTTTGCTGTTGAGTGCCATAATAATTAATGCCTGATGCCTGGATGAAAACAGAGGGCTTCACCTGCGCTTGCTCAATTGCTTTGGTCAGCACATTACCCGCATCGACCCGACTGCGTAGTAATAATGATTTCCTATCTTCCGACCATCGCCTTGGGAAATAGCCCTTCCCTGAAAGGTTTTCCCCCACCAGGTTTACCACTGCATCACAGCTATTAAGCTGGTGCGCCCAATCACCAACTATCTTTCCATCCCATTGAATAGCTTTCACCTCAGGAGGGAGTCCATCAATTGTCGAAGGATTTCTGCTTAAAATCAACACTTCATCTTTTGCTTGCAGCAATAATAAAATTAGTTCCCGTCCGATCAGTCCACTACCGCCGGCAATTATGATTCTCATCACTTCACCTCCCTCAGGACCATTGATGCCCTAAGCCAGATATTTTTTATATCGTAATAAGATATTTATTATCGTCATTATATCATGCATCATTCCTCTAGTTCACCAATGATAAAATTGCTGGATATCAATGTAGGGTAAACCACAGGTGATAATCAAAGATCTATTTTTACTTGAACCTGAGATAATTTTTTTGAACCATGGCTCATTTGGCGCTTGCCCCCGCCCTGTGTTCGAGACTTACCAGGCCTGGCAAAGGCGGCTTGAGCAGCAGCCGGTCCAATTTCTCGGAGTTGAGTTCGAGCGCCACCTGTTCGAAGCACGCCAGTCACTGGCAGCATATCTTCACTCCCCTGTTGACAGTCTCGTATATGTGCCCAATGCCACCCACGGGGTGAATATCGTTGCCCAATCCCTCGATCTGAAGCCTGGCGACGAAATCCTGTCTACAGATCAGGAATACGGAGCATGTGATCTGATATGGAAGTTCGTGTGCGGCAGAAAGGGGGCGATATACCGCCAGCGGCCCATTTCTTTACCCGCAAGTTCCCAGGAGGATATTGCCCGGCAGTTATGGCAAGGTGTCACTTCGCATACGCGGGTGATTTTCCTCAGTCACATCACTTCACCTACAGCCCTCACCATACCAGTGCAGTTGATATGTGCGCGTGCGCGAGAGGCTGGAATTCTTACCATAATTGACGGTGCTCATGCCCCAGGTCAGATTGAGGTCGATTTGCAATCCTTGCAAGCTGATTTCTATGCCGGCAAT
The DNA here is from genome assembly GCA_964385625.1 of uncultured Anaerolineaceae bacterium. Lineage (GTDB taxonomy): Bacteria > Chloroflexota > Anaerolineae > Anaerolineales > UBA4823 > FEB-25. The sequence goes on from CAYLPS010000003.1 coordinate 31,160, forward strand.
TGCCATAAGTGGATGATGAGTCCCAAGGGGGCTGGCTTTTTATACGCCCGGTGCGATGTGCAGCACCTGGTTAAGCCACTTGTTGTAAGCTGGGGTTACCAATCTAATTTCAGCCCTCCCCACGAGTCTAAATTTATAGATTTCCTTCAATGGACCGGCACACAGGACCCTGCAGCTTACCTTTCTGTTCCTGCAGCGATTGAATTCATGCAGAAATACCATTGGGAGGTTATTCGCCGCTCCTGCCATCAGCTCCTTCAGTATGCCATTGAAAAGATATGCAATCTAACGGGCATATCACCGCTCTATTCCCCTGGCTCGGATTTTTATCAACAGATGGCTACAATACCTATCCCGCATATGAGAGATTTATGTGAATTAAAAGACAGGCTGTATAACGAATACAACATTGAAATTCCCTGCATCGATTGGGATAACCGCCACTTTATTCGCATATCTGTCCAGGGTTATAATTCTAAGGCAGATATCGATAACCTTATAGGTGCCCTGGTAAAGTTTCTGCCAGTTTTCCAGGAATGATTATAGACAAAACCGTCTTTTTCTTCAGGAAGTGATGGTGCATGTATGCCAATTCTAGATCAATGGGAAATAACACTTACAGTCGATGATGTGCTGCGCGCTCAAGGAGCTGATCCTGCAGCAATACGCAGTCGACGTCCATCCCTGATCAAAATAACCGAACAAGCTATCCACAAAGGGAAATACCTGCTCAAGCCACTCGTTCTATACGAAACCTATCCTGTGAAGAGCTTTATCCACCAGCGCTTGGAGCTTGTACCCAGTCCAGCCAATCCGGGTAATGCCCAACTATCGGGTGCTCTGATTGCCCAGCATCTTGCCGGTGCCCAGCGCGTCATCGTGATGCTCTGTACGATTGGCAATGAGCTTGATGAAACAGTGTCGAGTGTATTCATGTCAGATCCCGTGGGTGCAATCGCATTGGATGGCATGGGTTCTGCTGCTGTTGAAAACCTGGCCATCCAGGCGTGCAACTATTTCGAAGCCCGGGCCAGCGACGATGGTCAAAATACCTCCATGCCACTTAACCCTGGCATGATCGGTTGGCCGGTGGAACAGGGCCAGTTGCAAATCTTCACCTTATTGGATAGTGAACAAATCCATGTTTCTCTCACTGAATCTTGCATGATGCTTCCTAACAAATCATTATCCATGGTGCTGGGTGTGGGAAAAGAGCTATCATCATTAGGAACTTCATGCGACTATTGCAGCCTGAAAGGAGTTTGCAAGTATCAGAATCATTATGCCAAATAAGCCTGAGTTCACCATCAACTTTCAACCTGTAGGACGGCGTGTTTCAATCCAATCAGGTCAATCCCTGTTAGAAGCAGCCCAAGATTCTGGGATAGGCTTGGCTTCAATTTGCGGTGGAATTGGAATCTGCACCAGCTGCAAGGTTCGCTTGGTCAAAGGTGTTCTTTCTCCATTGACTCAGGATGAATTGGCCATATTTTCGGACTTCGAGATAGAGTCAGGTTTTCGACTTGCCTGCCAGGCTTACCCCCTCAGCGATCTGACCATTGAAATTCCTCCCGAATCTCTATCAGCGCCTCAAAGATTGCAAATTGAAGGTCAGGCCCAGGTGGAGCAAATTGATCCCGTAATGCTGTCTGTCGGGTTGGATATACCAGTCCCCACCATCTCCGACCTGCGCTCCGACCAATCTCGTGTTGAAGATGGGCTTGTTCAAGCCGGTGTGTCACAGCCTGTTGAATTTGCGGCACCGGTATTGGAACAGCTTTCACCGGTTTTACGCAATCACCATTGGCAAGTCACTATGGCTATGCGCAATGGGGTTGTTATTTCGATACTGCCACCATCAATGCCTCTCCTGGGGTTGGCTGTGGATGTGGGCACCACCAAGCTGGCAGCCTATTTGTGCGAGCTCTCCACAGGCTTAATCCTCGCCCAAGCAGGTGCCATGAACCCTCAAACCGCATTCGGCGAAGATGTCATCAGCCGCATAAGCTACACGAATAATCATCCTGATGGTAGAAAGCTCTTGCAAGGCAGGCTGGTTGACACGCTGAACCAGCTCATTGAAGAATTATGCCAAAAGGCAGTTAAATCAAATCACCCGGTTTCAGCAGATCAAATTGTTGATGCAGTGGTAGTGGGCAATACTGCAATGCACCATTTATTTGCCGGCTTGCCGGTTTTTCAGCTAGGTATTGCCCCCTATGTGCCGGCAGTAAGTGATGCCCTAGAAATTGATGCCAGCCGAATCGGCCTTAGGATCGCACCTGGCGCAAAAATATACCTTCCCGCCAATATCGCTGGATATGTTGGCGCCGATCATGTTGCCATGCTGCTATCTACGGGCGCTTGGAAAAAAGAGAAAACAACCATCGCCCTGGATATTGGTACCAATACAGAAATTTCCCTGGTACATAACCACCAGGTCATCGCCTGTTCTTGCGCCTCTGGACCAGCTTTTGAAGGTGCCCATATACAGGCTGGCATGCGCGCCGCCCCAGGAGCCATCGAGCGTGTGGAGGTGGTCCGGGGTGAGCTGCGTACTCAAAGTATTGATGATCTTGCGCCCACCGGCATTTGTGGCTCAGGTATCCTGGATGCCATTGCCTGTATGCGTCAGGTGGGGGCGCTTGATCATCGTGGCTCTTTCATCCCAGGGTATCCCGCAGTCAGGCAGGATGATCACACCCGTGAATTTTTACTCGTTGATCGTGCCCGGTCTGGCACAGGGAAAGACCTGGTGGTCACCCGCAAAGATGTGAACGAGATTCAGCTTGCCAAGGGAGCCATACGTACTGGCATTGATGTGTTATTAGAAGTTGCCAACATTCCCGCTGAAGCAATTGAAGAGTTTATTATTGCCGGTGCTTTCGGCACCTATATCAATATACCCAGTGCCGTGCGTATCGGCATGTTTCCATCCCTTCCACTTTCTCGTTTCAATCAGGTTGGAAATGCCGCTGGAGCAGGCGCTCGTCAAATGCTTCTCTCTGCTCAGCAGCGTCTGGTTGCCGAGGACTTTGCCAGGAAGGTTAAATACATAGAGCTATCTAATTATCCTAACTTTACGGCGATTTTCTCAAGATCATTATTTCTTTAAGCGATAGGTCTTGACACAAGTAACCCGCCTCGGTTACTCCCTCAATATCCGCTCACTAAAATTAACTAGATTGCATCTTTACGAACCTGATAAGACCTTCAATAGCGCCAGGGCTTCCCGTTTGCCTCCCGATCCCCCTTCACCGCCCGGTCCTACACAGGATGGGCAGCCATCCTCGCATTCGCATGCTTCCACCAGCTCAAGGCCACGTTTCATCAGTTCCTCATGAATCTCAAACAACCGCTGGCTCAAGCCAATTCCGCCGGGGATCATATCAAATAAGATGATCGCTGGCTTACCATCCGCAAGTGATGAATGCGGGTCGGAATGGATGCCCAGGTCGCCACTGTCACACATCAGGAATAACGGTGCCAGGTTTCCTATTGTGAAAGCCAGTCCTGCCAGCCCACTGCGGATACGCACCGCAGTTTCGATTTTTCGATGGCATGAATTACACACCGTAATCAAATTAGCCAGTTGGTTTGCTTGCTCGGCCGATTCAAACATCCGGAAGGGAATTTTATGGTGTACATGGTGTTCACTTCCTCCTTCCGATGCTCCGCAAATCTGGCAGCGGAATCCATCCCTGGCTCTTGCCAGCTCACGCTGCTTTTTCCAGGTAGGGCCATAATCATTCGGGACATTCGACCACAATCCCTCATCCTTCAGCTTTGCTACGGTTTCATCAGCCAGTGCCAGCCAGTATCCGGTGGTGGACAATTCTGATGGTGGCAAATCTAAATTTTCAGAACCCAGCGTTTCGTTGGTGTGCCAGCGAATTTTCCGAAATCCAATGACTTGTGACCTGACCTTCACTTCCCCATAAGCTCTGGTCCCTCCAGGGACGTTATTTTCAGCCAGTTTTTCCACCTGGGTGACGGTGACTTCCTCCCTTGGCTCGGTGAAGTAATCCACATTGCTCGGCTTAAGGATGGCGACCTTATTTTCTAAATCCAGATTCTGTACCAGGTACGTCGTTCCTTCGTGCATATAAACCGCGCCTGGATGGGTCATCCAAATCGAACTGGAAGCATCTACTTCGCCGATAGTCTGTAAGGATCGCTCGGCATACTCATTTTCGTTCTCCGCTTGTAACAAGACCCTCTCAGTGGATGCGCTGCGTAGTGATATGTTTTGAGCCGGGTATGTATCCGACATCCAAAAATACCTATCTCCGGATGGGTGGATCACCCCTTCAGCTTGCAGGTAATTTAATAATTCCTGCATGTCGCTTGGGCTTATTGATCCAAAAATCTCCCCTCTGTAGAAGGGTAGCTCGAAAGCCGCGCAACGGATGTGGCCTAATAAAATCAGCAAGTTGTCAGGGTTGATCATCCCGTGCTCTGGTGATCGACCAAAAAAATATCCTGGGTGTTGGGCAAGATATTGGTCTAGCGGATTGGGAGAAGCCACTAAAACTGCCAGGCTCGGTTTTTCGCCCCTTCCCGCCCGGCCTGCCTGCTGCCATGTGGCTGCGATAGTCCCAGGATAGCCCACTATGAGCGAGGCTTCCATCCCTCCGATATCAATGCCCAGCTCAAGTGCATTGGTTGCCACTACCACGCGCACCTCACCCCTGCGCAATCCCTGTTCGATTCTTCGCCTTTGGCCGGGTAAATACCCTGAGCGATATCCTCGAATGATTTCGTCTGCGTTGTGCCGTTGTTTGATATTATCAGCGTAAAAGCTCGCAGCCTGTTCTCGCAGGTAGGTCAGGATGATTTCGACCGTGCGGCGTGCCCGGCTGAACACAATCGTCTGCAGTTGGTAGGTGAGCAGGTCCTCAGCCAGGCTGACTCCCGCCTGGATGGCACTCCTGCGCAGTCCCAGGCTTTTATCAATAATGGGGGGGTTGTAGATAAGGAAATGCTTTTCACCTCTTTCGGCTCCATCCTGGTCGATTAATATTACCGGCTCGTTGATCATGCGCTGGCCCAATTCATCCGGATTGCCGATGGTGGCTGAGGTGAGGATAAATTGAGGTTCAGAACCGTAAAATTTGGCGATCCTCTTCAGCCGGCGAATCACGTTCGCCACGTGGGATCCAAATACACCTCGATAGGTGTGTACCTCGTCGATGATCACAAAGCGTAAGCCCTGGAAAAATTGAGCCCAGCCGGTATGGTGCGGGAGGATGCCGGTATGTAGCATATCGGGGTTGGTAAGGATCAAGCGTGCCTGGTTCCTGAGTTTTGGGCGAGCGCTTAATGGTGTGTCCCCGTCGTAAATAGCGAATTTTATCTCCTCAAGGGTGTTGGGTGATGGAACTCTATTTCCTCTGGAAGCCTCAATGTACTCAATCAAGTATTTTAATACCGCGTACTGGTCTTGCGATAAGGCCTTGGTGGGAAATAGATATAATGCGGTCGCCTCCTTATCCCGCAACAGAGAATCTAACACCGGTAGGTTATAACACAGCGTTTTGCCACTGGCAGTGCCGGTGACTACCACAATATTATTCCCCTCCTTTAATTTCCAATAAGCTTCGGCCTGGTGTGCATATAGAGAACCTATACCTTGCCCCGCTAAGGCATCTTTGATAAGCGGGTGTAGGTCATCAGGAAATGGCTCCACATGGGCTGTTTTTTTAGGCAGTACTCGCCACTCCACCAGGTTAGGCCCAACCTGTGGCTCAGATCTCCAATGGGCTAATAATGCTGATAGCGTCATATGACAGGTATTATACCCAAGTGGAGTGAAAGCCATCCTGGCGTGTATAATTAAGCGTAATGTCTACTCACACAATCCTTCGCTGGGGTTTGCTCAGCACTGCGCATATCAATCGAGCAGTAATCCCACCCATTCGCAGTTCAAATCGCAGCCAGTTATTGGCAGTTGCCAGCCGTTCCGAGGTAAAAGCATCCCAATATGCCCTGGCCTGGGGTATCCCCCGTTTCCATTCCAGTTATGATGCCCTGTTGGCAGACCCGGAAATCGATGTGATTTACAATTCACTTCCCAACAGCCTTCATGCTGAATGGTCATTCAAGGCCATGCAGATGGGAAAGCACGTCTTATGTGAGAAGCCCCTTGCCACTAGCAGCCAGGATGTAGACAAAATGATTAAAACCTCAACAGAGACCGGAAAGGTTCTTGCCGAAGCGTTTATGTTCCGCCATCACCCGCAAACCCTCCTGGTCAAAGATATGGTCGCCAATGGTGGTATAGGTGATCTGCATCTGATTAGAGGTTCTTTCCGTTACTTCAATACCCGGGCTGGGGACACACGCTTCGATCCTCACCTGGGTGGTGGCAGCCTGTGGGATATTGGCTGTTACCCGATCAGTTTTGCATGTTACCTGGTTGGAGGAGAACCTGTAGAAGTCTATGGTAGCCAGCTGATCGGCCCTACCGGGATTGACTTACTGTTTGCCGGACAGATGGTCTTTCCAGGAGGGATGCTGGCCCAATTTGATAGCAGCTTCATTTCACCGCATAAAGTTGAAATGGAAATCACCGGCGAGAAAGGCAGCATCACTATTCCCGAGCCCTTCAAGCCGGGGATCAATAATGTCATCCACCTTCAGCAGAATAATCGAACTAAAACCATTCGCGTCAAAGGCCTGGAGCTGTACAAGGGAGAAATCAATGATATGGAAGATGCCATTTTGGATGGAAAACCCACTCGCATCAGCCTGCAGGAAAGCAAAGCAATGGTTGAAGTAATAGAAGCACTCTACCACTCAGCCATGGATCACAAGCCACTACTCACCAAGCATGCATCAAATACCATTCAGGAGAATTAAACATGATTTTTTTAAATGAGAATGCCAAGCCAATCCAGGCATTACCTGGCCTGACGCGCAAAACCTTAGCCGAAGGTCATTCCATGATGTTATGTGAGTTTACTTTCGATGCGCATGTCGAAATCCCTATCCATGCTCATCCCCACGAGCAGGTCGGTTATATAGCCAAAGGTCACGTGAAGATGACCATTGGTAGCGAACAGTATGAGTTGCACCAAGGGGACAGTTACTGCGCACCTTCCAATATTCCACATGGTGCTTTTACCTTGGAGCCGACAATTATTGTGGATACTTTTTACCCACCCCGGGAGGACTATAGATGAATATACTCGTCACTGGAGGTGCAGGCTATATCGGCAGCCACACCTGCGTGGAGCTGCTGCAGGCGGGCTATGATGTTATTGTGGTGGATAATTTGAGCAATAGCAAGGAGGAATCCCTTCGTCGGGTCCAGGAGATTACTGGTAAAAAGTTGGCTTTTCGCAAAGTCGATATTCTGGATCGTGATGGCCTGAGCTCGGTTTTTGCGGAGCAACCCGTTCATGCAGTGATCCACTTCGCAGCGCTTAAATCCGTGGGGGAATCGGTGCAAATCCCCTGGCAATACTATCACAATAACGTTTCCGGCACCCTTACCTTGCTTGATGTCATGAAACAACAGGGTGTCAGGAACATCGTCTTTAGCTCCTCCGCGACGGTTTATGGCATCGCTGAAAATCCTCCCTTCCGTGAAGACTCTCCCCTGGGTGCCATCAATCCATACGGGCGTACCAAGTTGATCATGGAAGATATTTTCCGTGACCTTTCACACGCAGAGTCCGAATGGAATATGGCTATTCTTCGTTATTTCAACCCTGTCGGTTCCCACCCAAGTGGGCGCATCGGTGAAGATCCACATGGCATACCCAACAACTTGATGCCCTATGTTGCCCAGGTGGCAGTGGGGCGCTATCCATACGTGCGCATATGGGGCGGTGATTACCCTACGCCCGATGGTACTGGTATACGCGATTATATTCATGTGATGGATTTAGCTGCCGGTCACCTCAGGGCTTTGGAGAAACTACAAACCAATCCCGGGTTGGTCACTTACAACCTTGGCACTGGTCGGGGTTATAGCGTCCTGGAAGTGATCCATGCATTTGAGCAAGCCAGTGGCCATAAAATCCCCTATAAAATGATGGATCGTCGACCGGGGGATGTGGGCATCTCTTATGCTGATCCCTCCAGGGCTAATCGTGAATTAAACTGGCGCACCAAGAAGTCTTTGGATGACATGTGCAGCGATGCCTGGCGGTGGCAATCACAAAACCCTGATGGGTACACAGAGTAGATCATTTCACCAACCATAATCAATAGGGAAGTTATGCGTAAATTCATCGCCGCAATCGACCAGGGCACGACAAGCACACGTTGTATCATCTTTGATCACTCTGGGAATATTGCCTGTACTGCCTCGCGCGAGCATACCCAGATATATCCTCAACCTGGTTGGATCGAGCATGACCCCATCGAGATATGGCAGCGAACTCAAGAGGTTATCCAGGAAGCTCTCAACAAGATTGATATCGCTGATAGAGAGATCACCGCCATTGGCATAACCAACCAGCGTGAAACGACGCTTGCGTGGGATAAAGCCACCGGAAAGCCGTATGGCAATGCCATTGTCTGGCAGGATACCCGCACCAAGCCAATTTGCGATCAGCTTGCAGCAGATGGCGGGCAAGATCGCTTTCGTAAGAAAGTTGGCTTACCCCTCAGCACTTATTTTTCAGGCCCAAAACTCATCTGGCTCCTGCAAAATAACTCCCTTTTTAGAGCTGCTGCTGAAAGAGGAGAAGCTTTATTCGGCAATATTGATAGCTGGCTCATCTGGTGGCTCACCGGTGGGCCTGGGAAGGGGGTGCACGTAACAGATGTCACCAATGCCAGCCGTACCATGCTGATGAACCTGGCAACCCTGGATTGGGATGATGAGATACTTTCGCTACTCACTATTCCCAGGGGCATCCTCCCGAGCATCCTCCCTTCCAGTGATCCCCAGCGCTATGGTACCACCTTAATAACTGGCCCATTTAGAGATACGATCCCAATTTGTGGTGACCTGGGTGATCAGCAAGCCGCCTTATTCGGCCAGACCTGTTTCAAACCTGGTGAAGCGAAAAATACCTATGGAACTGGCTGTTTCATGTTGCTTAATACCGGGGATAAGCCTGCCCAATCCAGGAAAGGCCTTTTAACCACCCTGGCCTACCAATTAGGAAAAGAGGCACCGGTTTATGCCCTGGAAGGCTCTGTTGCCATCGCCGGCGCGCTGGTGCAGTGGATGCGCGATAACCTCGGCCTCATCAACCAATCTGCGGATATCGAAGAACTTGCCCATAGCGTGCAGGATAATGGAGGGGTTTATTTTGTGCCGGCATTTTCTGGTCTCTTTGCCCCCTATTGGCGCACGGATGCCCGTGGTGTGATTGTTGGCCTGACACGTTTTGCCAATAAAGGTCACCTGGCCCGGGCAGTGCTTGAGGCTACGGCCTTCCAGACTCGCGAATTATTGGATGCCATGGAAGCTGATTCAGGCTATCGGCTGAGTAGCCTCAAGGTGGATGGCGGCATGGTGAACAACCATCTGCTGATGCAATTCCAGTCCGACCTGCTTGGCGTCCCAGTTGTCTGCCCAAAGATCATCGAGACCACCGCCCTGGGTGCGGCATATGTGGCCGGCTTGGCATCTGGTTTTTGGACCAGCATCGCTGACCTTCGAGCCAATTGGCAGGCTCGCATTACCTGGCAGCCTCGTATGCAGGCCGACCGTCGCGCTGAATTATATCAGCGTTGGCTTAAAGCCGTTGAGCGAACTTTCAATTGGATCGAGTAAATATTAATCAACAGTTATCTTGAGTCATCCATCGAATTCCCGCATATCATAGATAATGGAGAGGCATGCAGCATATTAAGACGGATGTCCTGGTAATCGGTGGAGGTGCCACAGGTACAGGTGTTTTACGCGACCTGGCAATGCGAGATATTAAATGCTTGTTGGTTGAGCGCCGCGACCTGGCATGCGGCACCACCGGCCGCTACCACGGGTTGTTGCATAGTGGTGGCCGTTATGTCGTAAATGATCCTCAGGCAGCCCGTGATTGTTATGAAGAGAACCAGGTCTTGCGCCGTATCATGCCCCAATGTATCGAAGATACGGGCGGATATTTCGTACTCACCCCACATGATGAGCCGGCATATATTCCCCAATTTCTCTCCGGTTGTAAACAAGCCGGCATCCCTGTTGCAGAAGTGCCCATCCACAAAATGCTGAAGCATGAACCGCTGTTGAACCCGAAAATTCAGCGCTGTTTTTATCTCCCCGATGCATCTGCCGATTCATTCCTGGCAGCCAGGTTGAATGTTGAATCTGCCCGGCAGTATGGCGGTCTGGTAAAGACCTACCATGAAGTGCTCAGCTTGTCTCTCACGCACCATTCTTCTGGTGGCGTTAATTCAGTGGTTGGGGCACTCTGCCACGATTTGATCAAAGACGAAGATGTGCAAATTGAAGCCAGCATGGTAATCAATGCTTCAGGTGCCTGGGCGGGGAAAATCTGCAAACTGGCTGGAATCGACCTTAGCATGTCGCCTGGTAAGGGCACCATGATTGCCCTCAACCATCATCTGGTCAATACGGTAATCAATCGTTGCAAGTCACCTGCCGATGGAGATATCCTAGTTCCCGCACACACGGTAGCAGTGATGGGCACAACTGATATCAAGGTTGTTGACCCGGATTATTATTCGATCGAGCCGTGGGAAATCCGCCTCTTGTTGAAAGAAGGCGAGAAAATCATTACCGGTTTTTCACAGCTTCGCGTTCTGCGAGCCTGGGCAAGCGTGCGTCCCCTGGTCCAGTCAGATTTGAACAGCGCTGACCGTAACCTCAGCCGGGCATATGTCTTGCTGGACCATGCCAGTCGCGATGGTATGGAAGGTTTGGTTACCATCACAAGCGGTAAATGGACCACTTACCGAAAAATGGCCCAGGCTACCGTAGACAAGGTCTGCGAAAAACTGGGGTTGAATATTCCCTGCCGCACGCACCTTGAAAGCTTGCCAACTGCTCGTGAGCAAGGCCGGCAGTTTCACCAATTGGGGGCCCGCTTGGAGAAAATCGAGCACGATGCTAGCTATGGCACATTGGTCTGTGAATGTGAGCTCGCCTCCTTGCACGATATCGAACAAGCTATTGTCGAACTTGACGCAGCCACCCTGGATGATATCCGCCGCTCCACCCGCCTCGGGATGGGTCCCTGCCAGGGGGCATTTTGTACCTTCCGAGCAGCTGGCATACTGCATAACTTGCGTCATCCGCATGTGATTGAAACCAATACCTCGCTGTGTGATTTTTTGCAGGAGCGTTGGAAGGGCTGCGTCCCTATCCTGTGGGGGCAGCAATTACGCCAGGCGCGTTTCAATGAGCTCATCTATGTCAATGTGCTCAATGCCGGTGACCTGACAGTAAATAGGCAATCCCGTTTAACACCCGAGGCCTACATTGAACCAGAACACTCTTCAGTTAAACCTCAGCTTGCTTCGGTGTCTCCTGCTACCATTCCCGTTTTGAAAACGCCACCTTCATGCGATGTACTCGTAATCGGAGGCGGTTATGCTGGCTTATTTACTGCCTGGCAGGCGAGTGCTCTTGGTCTTAATACATCTGTGCTCACTAAAGGTTGGGGAACACCCTATTGGACATCCGGGTGCATCGATGTCATCGGTTATCAGCTCCCCGACTATCGCCAACCTGTGAGCTCACCCAGGGCATATTTGGAGCGTTTCGCCAACTCTCATCCTGAACACCCTTACACGCATTGTGGGTTGGATGCCCTCGACCAGGCAGTATCTTCATTTCTGGATCTTTGCGAGCAAGCCGGATATCCCTATCATGGTTCCCTGGATGCCAATATTCAGCTGCCCACCGCATTGGGGACGCTCCGAACAACTTGCCTTGTGCCGATAACAATGCTCTCAGGAGCCACCTCAAATCGCACACCCATGTTGATCGTGGGTTTCGACCACTTTTTGGATTTCTATCCCGCATTTATTTCCGAAAACCTGACTGCTCAGGATATACCAGCCCTTGGTATTTCACTCGACTTGCCTTCATTACGCAACCGCAAATTCATCACTTCAATGGTACTTGCCCGTCTATTCGACACTGCCGAATTTCGCCAGGAAGTGATCGCAGCACTACAGCCAAAACTTTCCAGCGCTGGACGGGTCGGGTTTCCGCCAGTCTTGGGATTGAAAAATACCACTTCGGTGATAAATCATCTTCAATCTGCTTTTGGCATACCGGTATTTGAGATACCCGGTTTGCCCCCATCCATTCCTGGCATTAGGCTGCAGAACCTGCTGGTATCTGCCATCCAGCACAACCATGGGGCAATTTTATCCGGCATGGAGGTCAATAAATTCAGCTTTGATGGCAAAGGCATCCACGCCATTTGCTCAGAAGCTGCCGCCAGGAGTGTCAGTCACTGCGCGCAAGCATATGTGCTCGCAACTGGAGGAATCCTGGGAGGCGGCATCATCACCTCCAATGATGGCTATGCGCAAGAAGCGATCTTTGGATTGCCTGTAAATATCCCTTATCCTTTTTCCCGCTGGCTAAATCGCCAATTCCTTTCACCCGAAGGCCACCCTATCTTTCAAGCTGGCTTAAAAATCAACCCATCCTTTCAACCCGTCTCAGCCATTGGTAAACCTGCATACCATAACCTTTACGCAGCAGGCAATCTACTGGCGAATTGCGACCCTATTCGTGAACGTTCTCTCGAAGGTATCGCTCTTGCTTCAGCCTTTTCTGTTGCAAGGCAGATTTCTCATGGGGTGCGCTAATGACGTATTTGCCATCCACATCACCTCCGGAGAACATGGACCGGTATGCGCTGGCCTCACCAAGTTTCTCTCTCGATCAATGCATTAAGTGCAACATATGCACCACGGTTTGCCCAGTTTCAGCTGTGACCGACCTGTTCCCCGGGCCAAAATATGAAGGACCTCAAGCCGCGCGCTTCCGTCTGCCACAGCAATCGTCACCCGATAAATCCGTCGATTACTGCACTGGCTGCCGTGTCTGCAACATGGTTTGCCCCACCGGGGTTAAGATCGCCGAACTCAACTCCTGCGCCCGCGCTTCCCTGGTCGAGAGTGGAAAATTTCCCTTACAATTACGGCTCAGGAACAACCTGGTTGCCCGCCCTGAGCTGCTTGGAAAAATTGCTCAACCTGTCGTGCCGCTGGCAAACCTGGTGCTCAATTTAAAACCAGCCCGCCACTTTATAGAATTTTCACTCGCTATCCATCATTCTGCTCCGCTTCCCTCGTTCAGCCAGCAAAAGTTTACCGATTGGTTCCACCATCATCCAAAACCATCAAACGCTGCCAGGAAAGTGGTTTATTTCCATGGCTGTGCAACACAATATTATGAGCCCCGCATCGGGAAAGCAGCAGTCCAGGTCTTGGAGCACAATGGCTTTGAGGTGATCGTCCCCCCGCAAAATTGCTGTGGACTGCCATTATTATCCAATGGCGAATTTCATGCTGCCCGCCGCTATCATCAGCATAATGTCCGCAAACTGGTATCCTATGCCCGCCAGGGGATCCCGATCCTTGGCACATCAACAAGCTGTATTCTCACCCTGAAAGAGGAAGCCCCCGAGCTACTTGACATGCACGATGATGACACCCGTCTGGTTGCCGAAAACACTTTTGACATCAATGAATTTCTTTGGCAACTATATGAGGCTGGCTCGCTGAACCTGGATCTTAACCCTCTTCCGCTAACCATCGCTTATCACATCCCCTGCCAATACCGGGCACAGCGCCTGGGCAAGCCTGGTTTGCAGGTCATGTCGCTGATTCCCAACCTGTTTATTCGCGATAGCCAGGCAGCATGCTGTGGGATTGCCGGTACCTATGGTTACAAAGCAGAGAAATATCAAATCGCCTTGGATGTAGGCCGGGAATTATTTGATTTTATCAATGAAGAAGTACCTGATAGTCCATTTGTGGTTTGTGACAGCGAAACCTGTCGCTGGCAGATCACCCATGCCACTGGAAAACCGGCAGTTCATCCAGTAGAGCTGCTCGCCAAATCATATGGCCTTTTTGTCGATGGTATCGTTGCTAATATCTAAATTTATTCAGGTAACTTTGTGTTCAACAACCCGTTCCAGTTACTAAAAGAATATCCCAAGCAAATCAGATTGATGTTCTATGGAATGCTAATCAGCACGATCGGCTCATCCATGATCTGGCCGTTTCTAATGATTTATTTACGCCAGAAAGTTGATATGCCATTGACACAGGCAGCCAGCCTGATGACCATCAATGCCACCGCTGGCATTATTGCTGCCATGATCGCTGGACCCATAACCGATCGCATCGGCCGCAAATGGGTGATGGTTTTTAGCCTGGCAGGCAATGGCTTGGTATATTTCTTCATGAGCGGTGCTCATAGCTACCTAGCATTCGCCGTATTAATGACCTTCAGTGGTTCATTTAATCCTTTGTACCGTGTCGGGGCTGACGCCATGTTGGCTGATTTAATCCCCTCCGAGAAGCGGGCAGACGCCTATGCATTAATGCGTTTGAGTAACAACGCCGGGATTTCGCTCGGTCCCACCATTGGCGGATTTATTTCCTCGGTATCGTTTGCCATCACCTTCTTCTGTGCAGGCACTGGAATGATTATCTATAGCTTGCTCCTAGCATTTTTTGCCTATGAAACCTTACCCAAACAGGTTGAATGGCCTCAACAAGCTAAAATGGTATTAGGTGGATACACTCAGGTTTTCCGCGATAGGCAATTTTTGTCCTTTGTGGGAGCATTCATACTGGCACAAATGTGCGCCACGATGATCTGGATTCTGATGCCCGTTTATGCAAACGGCATTTACAATGTCCCTGAGAGCCAGTATGGCTTTATTCCAACCACGAATGCATTAATGGTGGTCTTCTTGCAAGTTTTTATCACTCAAATCACCAAGCGCTACCGTCCGCTGATTGTTATGATGGTTGGGACCTTTTTTTATGCTCTGGGAGTCGGCAGTGTGGCTTTAGGACACTCGTTTTTAGGTTTTTGGGTAAGTATTATCATCATGACGGTTGGAGAGCTGATCTTGATGCCGACGGCTTCTGCATATGCCGCTTCACTAGCCCCACTAGAGATGCGCGGCCGTTATATGGGCATCACCGGCCTCACCTGGAGTACTGCTGCTGGCATCGCTCCAATATTAGGTGGATACCTGAATGATAATATCGCCCCGGTTGCCACCTGGTATGGAGGATTTGTGATCGGCGTGATCGGAATATTTTGGTTCTTCATTATTTCACGCCGGCAGCCTGAAGTGCAACCTTCTGTATTAGTGGAATGAGCCATATTATCGGGTAAAATTACTGTAAATCCCTATATCCCAATCGAGGTTTAATAATGAAATCGCCATCCCGCTACCGCTGGTTTGTAATTATGGTGTTCTTTTTCTTCGTTCTGTTACACCAGGCAGACAGGCTTCTGATCGGCTCATTAACTGAAAGGATCATCAAGGATTTTAATATTACCGAGTCTCAATTATCACTGGCATTAACTGGAGCGTTGTTTGTTGGAGCCATCTCATACCCTCTTTGGGGCTATTTATATGATCGTTATGCCAGGCCAAAATTACTGGCCCTGGCATCTTTCCTTTGGGGGTCAACGACCTGGTTGAGTGCCATCGCCCCGACATTTCCACTATTTGTTGCGACCCGTTCATCTACTGGGATCGATGATTCAAGCTATCCTGGCCTTTATAGCCTGGTTTCAGACTATTTCGATCCTAAAATGCGTGGGAAGGTATATGGATTGCTTCAATTCACCCAGCCATTAGGGTACCTCGTGGGATTGTTATTGGGATTGATGCTCAGCGGCTTGGTAGGTTGGAGAGGGGTCTTCTATATTACTGGGGCTTTAGGCATAATTATGTCGGTGGTCATCTTCTTTTCGATCAAGGATGTGCCCCGCGGTAAAAGCGAGCCAGAATTAGCCGATCTGGACATAACAGGAACTTATCGTTTTGATTGGAAAATTGCCAAGGATTTATTTAAAAAGCCAAGCCTGTTGTTATTATTCACCCAAGGCTTCTTCGGCGTTTTTCCGTGGAATGCAATTACCTTCTGGTTCCTTTACTACTTGGGAACTGAAAGGGGTTTCTCTGAAAGCACCCAATTTCCAGTCATGGCTTTTGCCGTGGTCGTGCTCGCCATAGGATATCCGGTCGGAGGGAGCCTGGGTGATTACTTCTTCAAGCGCAATAATCGCGGGCGATTGATTGTCTCCATGGGTGGGGTTTTATTAGGGGCAATCTTCTTGTGGTTTGCGTTGAATGTACCCAACCAGAACGTGTTATTATTCACCGTATTCCTTGGCCTGACGGCGTTCTTTATGCCATTTGCCAGCCCGAATGTGGTGTCAACAGTTTATGATGTAACCCTTCCTGAAGTGCGCAGTACTGCCGTCTCGGTTCAATATTTCATCGAGTCGCTTGGCGCAGCAGCCGCGCCGAGCATCGTCACGCTGATAGCCAGCCGCTCTTCTTTCAAAGATGCATTTCTATTGATCTGCATATCCACCTGGGTCTTGTGCGCTATTTTCTTTTTTGTCACTTCCTTGTACATCAATCGAGATATTACAATATTAAGGGGACAATTAGCTGACCGTGCAAGCCAGGAGAGAGCAACTTCAGGCATTTCGCTAGGGAAAGTGTCTTAGCGTGAAAATAGCCATCTTGGGTGCTGCTGGGGTTCGTACTCCTTTGATCGTCCAAGCCATGATTGCTCGCCAGGAGAACCTGGGTCTCACCGACCTCGCCTTAATGGATATCGATGCTGACCATCTCAAGCTGATCAGTTTGCTCATATCACCCATCACACAATCCCCACATACCAGGTTTCGCATCACCAACACAACTGATCCCTTCATCGCTTTATCCAACGCTGATTTTGTCATCACCACTTTTCGCGTAGGAGGTATTGAAGCACGGGCGATTGATGAGCGTGTGCCGCTGGAACATGGCATCCTGGGCCAGGAAACAACCGGTGCCGGTGGCTTTGCCATGGGCCTGCGGTCCATTCCTGTTTTACTCGAGTATGTGAAGCTAATGCAGCGGGTTTGTCCATCCGCCTGGTTAATCAACTTCGCCAACCCGGCTGGCATGCTCACCGAGGCGGTCATCCGCACCACAGGTTGGCAGCGTGTGGTGGGAATTTGTGATAGCCCCAGCTCTATGCATAGGTTAATTGCAGCCGTATTACAGGCTAAACCCGAGGAGGTTTACCTGGATTATTTTGGCCTGAACCATCTAGGGTGGGTTAAGTCGGTTATTTTCGAAAACCGTGATCATTTACCAGATCTTTTACAGCTCATTAAGGCAACGAATAATATCCCTGGGTTACCCTTTGACGCAGATTTGATCGTAAGTCTCGGGATGATTCCTAACGAATACCTGTATTACTACTACTACCAGGAAAAATCGGTACAGAATATTCTCCGCTCTGGCGAGTGCCGCGGGGAGCAGATTGCCAGGCGAAATTACCAGCTCTTTGCGGAATTAAAAGAAAAATCACTCACCGGTGATATTAAAGAGATGCAATCCTCGTATCAAGCCTACCTGGCTGAACGCCAAAAATCCTACATGGTCAGGGAGACTGGCAGAAACCATGATTTTTCCACCCTTGACCCTCAGATACAGCCATCAATTCTCGATGAAGGATATGCCGGGGTGGCCCTGGATCTCATCGAAGCCCTGATAGGACACGTACCCAGGTTGCAGATATTAAATGTGCCCAATCAAGGTGCAATCTCCATGATGGAGCCTGAAGATGTAGTGGAGATTCCTGTGCTGGTAAGCCACCACCAGCTCCAACCAATGGCCATACATGATATCCCCTCGAATTGCTTTGGATTGATGCAGCAGGTTAAGCACTATGAACACCTGGCTATAGAAGCCGGGATCGAAGAATCATACTCTAAGGCCCTCCTGGCACTCACCATTCACCCCTTGGTTGGAGATTATCTTTTAGCGAAATCTATCCTGGATCAATATCAGGCTCGTCACCAGGCCTATTTCCCGGCGTTACACTAAATGGCATTCGATTTTGACGTTCTGGTAGCTGGCAGTTACTCCATAGACCTGATATTTTCAGGCCTGGGTGAGCTACCTCAGTTGGGCAAGGATGTGGTGGGGACCGATTTTATGATGACCCCCGGTGAGGCATTCATCTCCTCCGTCGCCATGCATCGCCTGGGGATAAAAGTGGGTTGGGCTGCCGACTTCGGGAATGATGATTTCAGCCAGATGGCGCTGGCTCGCGCCCGCGAGGAAGGCCTGGATGATTCCCTTTTTATCATTCACGACCATCCATACCGCCGCATATCTGCAGCAGCTTCCTATCCCGAGGATCGGCTGTTTATCACCTATTATGACCCCGATCCAACGGTTCCCGCCATTTTCCCTGCGATAATGAAAAAGTCCGCCCGCTTGCTGTTCATCCCGGGCTTGTACACAGGCGAGCTGCTCAAATTGGGGAAGCAATTACTACACTCCAAAAATATGAAACTGGGAATGGATGGTAACTCGTCTTCAGGAGAATTATTGAAAGGCGGAAAAGAATCTTCTGCAATCCGTAAGGCGATACAAAGCTCCGATATTTTCCTACCCAATGCCCAGGAAGCCAGGCGACTTACCGGTGAACAAGAGCTGGAGATTGCAATATTCAGGTTAGGCCAGCTTTGCCCCCTGGTGGTGATAAAGGATGGCGGTAACGGCTCATTAGCCTTGTCGCAAGGTCATTTAACCCGTATGCCTCCCATCTCAGTAAAACCAGTGGATACAACCGGTGCCGGAGATAACTTTAATGCCGGTTTTTTTTACGCCTGGCTGGATGGAAAATCCTTGGATACATGCTTGAAGTGGGGGAATATTATGGGTGGCCTGTCAGCCACCGCAATGGGTGGCACTACCCTGAAAATAACATGTGATATAGTCAACCAATATCTTCGAGGTTGGCCCAATAATAACTAATTAGTCTATCGATTTTAATTCCTGAATATGTTCAAGCCGCTAAATGGCAGGCTACCCAATGCCTGGGTGAAATTTCACGCCATTCAGGTTGTAGTTGCTTGCATTGGTCTATCGCCACCGGGCAGCGTGGGTGGAACCGGCAACCCTTAGGTGGGTTGATCGGGCTGGGGATTTCTCCACTGAGGATAATACGGCGGCGTTCGCGGTCTCGCTTCGGATCTGGGATGGGTACAGCTGATAACAACGCCTGTGAATAAGGGTGTAATGGATTTTCGTATAGCTCATCCCGTTCAGCCAACTCGACAATGATACCCAGGTACATCACTGCGACACGATCACAAATATGCCGTACCATGCTTAAATCATGGGCAATAAAGAGATAAGTTAGATTAAACTCATCTTGAAGTTCTTCTAGCAGGTTGACCACCTGGGCCTGGATCGAGACATCTAATGCAGATATCGGCTCATCACATACGATGAACTCTGGATTAGATGCCAGGGCTCTAGCCACACCAATACGCTGGCGTTGTCCCCCAGAAAACTCATGTGGGAAGCGGTTGATCAAGCGTGGGCTCAACCCAACCCTTAGCATTAGCTCGTGCACCCGCTCCTGCCGAGCTGTTTCGTTTGGCAATAGTTGGTGCACCCGCAATGGTTCACCAATAATCGCGCTCACCGTCCAGCGAGGATTTAATGAGGCGTAGGGATCCTGGAAGATCATCTGCGCCTTACGCCGAAAGGTCCTCATCTCTTCTTTAGTTGCATGATCAACCGAAATACCAGTTATGGTTACTTTACCGCCGGTAAGTGGATAAAGGCCCAGAATCGTGCGACCCGCAGTAGTTTTTCCACAGCCACTCTCACCAACCAGGCCAAGCGTTTCACCCCGTTGTATAAAGAAAGAAATGCCATCTACAGCTTTCACCGACCCAATCTCGCGCTCGAAGATCAATCCCTGCCGAATTGGGAAATGCTTCTTAAGCTGGTCCACCTCGACTAGCGGAGGTTCAGCTGCTGAGTTTGATGGTTGAATATCAGCCAATGGTTAACTCCAGTATTTAACGAGGCTTACCAGTAGTCACATCCAGCCAGCAAGCAGCTTGATGATTTACGGCAACACAGGTAAGTTCAGGCATTTCTTCGTGGCAACGATCAAAAGCAAACTGACAACGCGGTACAAACGGGCAGCCAGAAGGTGGCACTAATAAATTGGGCGGTGCTCCGGGAATAGAGAGCAGGCGTTTACTCCTCCTTTTATCAACCCGTGGTAATGCAGCTAATAACGCTTGTGTATATGGATGGCGCGGATCCTCATAGAGATCGTCCACAAGAGCTTCTTCAAGGATTAAGCCAGCATACATTACCATTACCCGATCAGCGATTTCAGCTACCACTCCTAGATCATGAGTAATCCAAATGACCGACATATTCATATCGGATCGGATCGTTTGTACCAGCTCCACAATCTGTGCCTGGATGGTTACATCGATCGCAGTGGTTGGCTCATCAGCGATTAGGATGGATGGTCTGCATGAGAGAGCCATCGCAATCATCGCTCTTTGGCGCATGCCGCCTGAGAATTGATGAGGATAATCTGCTAATCGACTCCCTGGCTCTGGGATACCTACCTGACTAAGCAATTCACTCGAGCGTTTCCGGATTTCATCCTTGTTTAGACCAATATGGACACGCAGAGGTTCACTGAGCTGACGTCCAATGGTTAGCACTGGGTTAAATGCGGTCATCGGATCTTGGAATACCATGGCAATATCCTTGCCTCGGATATCCTCTATTTCAGATTCGGATAATTTCAATAGATCCTTTCCATTAAATAGTGCCTCTCCACTGGCAATTTCCCCAGGGGGAATGGGTATGAGGCCCATGATAGACATCATGGTCACAGATTTTCCACAGCCGCTTTCACCGACTAATCCAATAGTCTCACCCTGCCGTAGGTAAAGTGAGACTCCATTCACTGCATGTACGATTCCCTCCGCAATATGAAAACGTGTTCGCAGGTTATTAACTTCTAATATTTTCGGCCTACCCGTTTGAATATTACCATCCATGCCAGATATACCTCATCATTACAGTGCACGGCTATGCGGGTCAAGCGCATCGCGCAAACCATCACCTAAGAAGTTGATGCTCAATACAATCAAAGCGATTAATATCCCAGGAAAGAACCATAGCCACCAGGCAGATTCAATATAGTTATACGCCCCTTCCAGCATATTGCCCCAGGTGGCAGTAGGTGGCTTTACTCCAAGGCCCAGAAAGCTGATATAGGCTTCTAGAATTATTGCAGCGGCGACACTAAGGGTTGCGGAGACAATGATCGGTGCAGATATATTTGGAAGTATATGACGAATAATAATATCGCGAGTGGAAGTTCCGGTAGCACGGGCAGCCAGGATGAAATCGTTAGTTTTCACAGAGAGAAATTGAGCACGGACAATGCGTGCCAGGTATGGCCAGCTGGTGATTCCGATAACAAATATGATCACCAGCACACTGCCACTAAAGGTACGGCCGATGAACTTGATATTTGGGATAGACTGGGAGAAATATCTTGCCATTACCAGTAATAAAAATATCTGGGGCACAACCAGTACCGCCTCGGTGATGCGCATCAAAACGTTATCTAGCCAGCCTCCAAAATATCCGGATAATGCACCAATAGTGACGCCAAAAATGACTTCCACCAGCATCGCAGTCAACCCGATAATGATTGAAATCTGTCCTCCGTAGATAGTCCTGGCGAGGATATCGCGCCCGATAGTATCGGTTCCAAATGGATGCTGAGCCGTGGGAGCTTGTAAGGCGTTACCGGTTTCCGTATGGTTGGCATCCGCCTCACTAAAAACCAGCATACCACCAAAGGCATATACCACAATCAGGAATAAGGTTATGGCTCCAAATATCGCCATTCTATGACGCCGAAACCGCCGCCATGTGAGCTGAGATAATGATAGAGGTGGGGTTTCCAGTTCATCAGGCGTAAGGCGGGGAATACCTTGTTGCGGTTGTTCTAATGTAGTGGTTGTCATGTTTTTATAAATTACTTATACCGGATGCGAGGATCCAGCCAGGCATAAGTTATATCAGCAATAATCTGAAAAATGATAACTGCAACCGCGATCATCATTAATATACCCATCACCACTGCTGTATCGGAGCGTTCGACATGGTCCAGGAATAACCGTCCCATACCCGGCCAGCCAAAGATGCGTTCCGTGACGATGGCACCTCCCAGTAAGAATGGTAAATCCAGGGCAACCAGTGTGACGATGGGTAAGGCAGCATTTTTCAAAGCATGAACATAGACGACTTCAGGCCGGGGTAACCCCTTGGCTTTGGCTGTGCGGACGTAATCTTGCTCTAAGGTCTCCAGCATGGCACTACGGATGTAGCGGCTATATCCTGCAATAAACCCAAATGATAGGGTCGCTACCGGTAATACCATATGCCATGCTACTTGTATCACTGTCTGCCCAGCTCCAGGTTCAAACATCCCCACAGTGGGTAAGTATGGTAATCCCCATTTCCTGAAATTGACTGAAAATAGATACATCGCCAGTAAGGCAAAGAAAAACACTGGCATCGAATAGAAAACAAAAGTAGTCGCCGTGGTGAAATTATCCATAGCAGTGTATTGGTGTAATGCAGAGTATATACCAATCAGCAAGGCAGCAGAAATAATGATTACTTCGGCTGTCACCATCAGCAATAATGTGTTGGGCAGGCGGGCACCAATCACTTTGGTAACTGGTTGGCGATTGACCAGTGATATACCCCAATCACCACGCAGCACCCCTTTTCTGACACCTGCAGCATCCGCGTCGATGTAAGTACGAGGATCCAGGCACTGAACGATGGGAGTAAAAACTCCTGCATTTGGTTTAGGAATTTCACCAACCTGCTTTGTCCAATCATTGCCAATTAACCAATAAATATATTGGGCACATACAGGCTTATCTAAACCAAGTTGGTGGGCTAACCGTATGCGATCTGCAGGTTTAGTGACTTTGCGCCCGCCCATGGTAGCTAGTGGATCTCCCATGGCATTCATCATAACGAACAAAACAACACTGATGATAAATAAAAGCGGGATGGCTTGCAGCAACCGACGGATGATATAGCGGGTCATTGACAATTTTCGATCGAGTAGGGGGGTCGTCCCCCCTACTCGATGTAAATTAGCTTATTGTTTTATATCCCATTCGGCAACATTGAAGAATGGGGTCGCTCCGGACATTTTAACATTCAACATCCGATCGCTGAACCCAAACAGATCTGGATCCTGCCATAAACCAATCCAGTACGCGTTATCATAGATGAAGCGTGTAATCTGATAGAAGGTTTGCTGGCGTTCTGCAAAATCTACCTGAGTCGCTTGTTTCTGGAAAAGGCCATCCAGCGTTGGATCGCACAAGCCCGTCGGGCTAGTGCCCGCTGGATTATCATCTGTCGGGATATCTGAGCACAACCAGATAGCAGTGTTCGGATCGGGGAAGTCGGGTGAATCGGAGTACTCGATGAGATCCAATGAGAAGTTAGCGGATGGTCCGTTGTCTTGATAACCCAAGAAGAAGGTGTCGGCATCATAGCTCAATAATTCTATGCCGATACCGACGGCTGCCAAATCTTGCTGCCCAACTGCCTGAGTGTTTTGACGGACTTCACGACTGGTTGTACCCCATTTCAAAACCAGCTCGACGCCGTCTTTATCTACTGTGCCATCACCATTTGTGTCGGTCCAGCCAGCTTCAGCAAGCAACGCTTTGGCCTTCTCGGGGTCATATGGATAGGGGGTAATTGTTGGATCAATCCAAGGGGATTTATCCCAGTCGGTCGCGGCTACATCGGTTAGTCCAAGTAATAAATCCTGTACCAGTTTCTGGCGATTAAATCCATAGTCAATCGCCTGGCGTACCTTTACATCTTTCAATGCTGGATTGCCTTTGTCTGGATGGACATTGAGATAGATACCTTCATTGTACCCTGAGAAGGAGTTGAGGATGGTGATACCTGCATCCTGAAGTTGGGGTACATCACTGTATGCAAAGAAGGTACCAACATCACCATCTCCAGCCACCAGTGCAGCAATCTGTGAAGCATCATCGGGGACAAACTGGAAGAAAAGCTCATCAATTTTTGGACGACCCAGCCAGTAATTATCGTTAGCGACGAAGCGGGCAAAGCTCCCCGACTGCCACTCATCCAAAACATACGGCCCACAGCCAACGGATGGGAATTTGTTCCAGGGTGCAGTGTCAATTGTGCCTTCTGCATCGAAATAAGGCTTCAAAATATGCTCTGGAATGATTTCCATAGCATTCGTCGATCCGCTGAATAATAATGCTAGCCATGGTGAGAAAGGATCAGGGAAGGTCATAACCACCGTCTGCGCGTCAGGGGTTTCGAATGATTCGATCAGGTCATAAGGTGATCTCGTGCTCACTGCATTTGCATCTGACATGATCATATCGTAAGTGAACTTGAAATCCGCTGAAGTGATGGGCACACCATCCGACCACTTGATATCATCGCGTAATTTTAGCGTAATAGTGCGACCATCGTTGGTAATGCCCCCATTTTCTGTCGATGGAATTTCAGTCACTAGAGAGGGATAGGCATTATTCTGATCATCGAACATCCATGTTGCGCATGAATAGATTGGATAGACGACAGATACGAACCACATGTTGGTGTAAATCGGATTGAGCGTATCGAATTCCTGGGTCCAAATAAATTTCGCTACCTTTTTTGCAGCTGGTGCGGTCGTCGGTGGTATATCGGTTGGTACTGCAGCAGGAGCTTGGGTTTCCACCACGGTTGGTGAGGCTGCAGTCGCACAAGCCGATAACAAGATACTTACAACCATAATACAGGTAAATAAGATGTTTTTCTGTTGCATATCATTCTCCTCCAGAGATTATGTTGTGCGAATATACTTGTTTTTAATCGAAAAACAACTTGGTAATTAAATTATCTAATGGATGATCACCTCCTGAAGTATCTACTGGTTATCTAATTATTGGTTCAAATTTGCTTGGCTATATTATATTATTTTTTCTAAATTTTTACGCATTAATTTTACCCGGCTTTCTAGCGTATAATTAATCCATGACTCCTGATTATAAGCAACAAGTGATATCGATAATCGATCATCAAGCTGAAAGACTTTGGGAGATCAGCTTAGCGATCTTCAATCATCCCGAGGTCGCATTTAAAGAGTATCATGCCAGTAAATTATTGGTTGATACCCTAAAATCCGGTGGCTTCGACACCCAAACCAATCTTGCAGGATTAGAGACTGCATTTATAGCCCGTTATGGTGATAAAACCCACCCTCGCATTGCCATCCTGGCTGAATATGACGCTCTGGTTGGTTTGGGACATGCCTGTGGTCATAACCTGATTGCGGCAGCAGCTATTGGCGCCGGGATGGCACTGGCAGCAGTAAATCCACGCCTGGATGGGCAAATCAATATCATTGGAACGCCTGCTGAAGAAGGCGGGGGTGGCAAGATAATTTTGGCCCGCGCGGGTGTTTTCGATGATATCGATGCCGCCATGATGTTCCATCCTGCCAGCAAGAATCTTGTCCTGCGCCCGTCATTGGCATCTTCCAGACTGAAGCTTGAATTCCATGGTAAAGCCTCCCATGCTGCAGCTGCACCGGAGGAAGGAATTAACGCCCTGGATGCACTAATCTTAACATTTAACAATATCCATGCAATACGCCCGACCCTCTTCCCAAAAGATCGCATTGCTGGGATCATCACACATGGAGGTGAAGCCGCAAATATCATTCCTGCATATACTTCTGCCGATTTTAGTATTCGTAGCCTGGCTACGAAACGCCGTGATTTCCTGGTAAGCAAGGTTATCGACTGCGCGCAATCCGCAGCCCAGGCGATAGGTTGCCAGTTGAAATATACGACCACTCCTGGTTATCAGGAAATCATTCCGAATCATGTCCTTGCAGAGTTGTTCACTTCCAATCTGGCAATCCTGGGTAGACAGGTATCGGAGCTAGATCCGAATGAGCGGATGGGCTCAACTGACATGGGTGATGTCAGCCACCTCGTTCCGGCGATTCACCCTTACTTGGCAATGGCTCCCGAAAACGTGGCTGGTCATACCCTTGAATTTAAAGAATACTGCCAATCTGAAGCAGGCAAAGCTGCACTGTTGGATGCAGCCAAGGCTATGGCGATGACCACGATTGACCTATTCACTGACCCAGATCTGCTTGAAAAAGCCAGGGAAGAGCTGAGTTCTACTCGAAAGGAATTAAAATAAATACCATCAGATAATCCAATGAGGAGGAGATAAATATGG
Organism: uncultured Anaerolineaceae bacterium; assembly: GCA_964385625.1. Lineage (GTDB taxonomy): Bacteria > Chloroflexota > Anaerolineae > Anaerolineales > UBA4823 > FEB-25. Next base: position 57,484 of record CAYLPS010000003.1, read on the forward strand.
CTAGTCATTATCTTCAAAGTTTATTGGGTGAGCATGAAAAAATAATCCTCGCCACCCGCCACCACTGGTTTGTTTTAGCCAGGTCGATTATCTTGGAAGCGTTTTTAATCATCCTCATTTTTACTGCTACGGTCGTCAACTTCATATTCTTATATCCCAACCAGCAAACCATCTCCGTCATTATCGGGTTTATTGGCTTTGCCTTGTTGCTGGTTCCCATTGTCACTGGAACGCGGGATATTTTAATCTGGACCAACCATCTATATGTGGTCACCAATTTGCGCGTGATGCAGATCGCCGGCGTCTTCAATAAGAGAGTAATTGATTCATCGCTCGACAAAGTCAATGATATCAAGATGGAGCAGTCGGCTACAGGCCGCATGTTTGGTTATGGTGATATCGAAATTTTGACTGCCAGCGAGTTGGGTGTTAATCAGTTTAAAAAGATTGACGACCCCCTGAAATTCAAGAACTCAATCATCAATGCCAAAGCCTATCTGGAGCATGCGGCTCAATTTGCACCGCCTCCTGCCCCCCCGCCACTTCCGGAAACCAAAATGGATATCCCCGCCATGATTGGTCAGCTTGCTGAGCTGCGTAAGCAGGGCGTCCTGACGGAAGATGAATTCCAGAGGAAAAAAGCTGAGCTGCTGACGAAACTATAAAAATGACTGAATTCCACCCTTATTACGAGTTGACCTGGCCAGAAGTCCAATCGCTATCCAGGCAGATACCGGTTGTCCTTACATTGGGGACAGGGTATCCTCTCAACCTGATTGCCGAGGTACTCGACAATCCTACAGACGCATACTTACTGCCCCCGTTTCCGTTTGGATGGCAGGGTAGTGGTTTGCCAGTTTCTGAGATTAATTTAATCAGTTATATCGGCAACATTATCAACAGTCTCAGGGACGATGGCTTCACCAACCCGCTGGTGGTTACTCCTCCGGGTCTAAACCTCAACCTGACTGTACCTTGGATTTCAATCCCCCAAGCTCAAGAAAAACTGGAAACGCCATATTTACCTCCTGACGCCGAACGGGGCAAAGTGGTCCTGATTCCCATCGGTCATATCGAGCAGCATGGCTATCACCTGCCTCTTTCCACCGATACGCTGATCATCGATGCCATTGCCCAGGGTATTGTTGATAGCATTCCGGACCAGGCTTATCGACTTCCCGTTATGCCCTATGGGGTTAGCACGCACCGCTCATCATTTGCCGGCACATTTAATGCAGGTGGGCGCGCTTTTGAAGATTTTTGGCTGAATGTCATTGACGCGTTGGCTGGGCGTGGATTCGACCTTTTTTACCTGATCAGCGGGCATGGCGGTAATAGCTCATTTATCACCAACGTGGTGAAATATGCTGGTGAGCGTCACCCACGCATTTTCTGCGCTACTGCCTGGTTGTATTTATCAGGGCCTACCGGGATTGCCTCTCTTGAGAAATACCGCCAATCTGGACTTGGCGGTATGGGCCACGCCTGCGAGCTTGAAACCTCTTTGGTCCTCCATTTACAGCCTTCTCTAGTGCACATGGAGCGAGTGGTGGACGAGACCAATTTCGTTTCCACGCCAAATTATTATATGGATTGGGTGGAAGGTGGTGCCTTGATTGCCAATCCTCCTTGGGATGATGATACGCGCACAGGTGCGTATGGCGCGGGTAGCCTCGCTACAGCCGAAAAAGGGAACATCTGGCTTAAGGCCGCCATAGAAGAAAAAATCACCCATGTTCACGAGATCCATTTACAGCAAAAAATGCGCCAGGAGCGGCGTGATGCTGGATATGGTTTATGGGGCCAACATAAACATAAAGATGAAGGGTGAGGTTCAGGATATTCCGTAATATGGTTTATTGAATCTTTAAAGTTGCCTCCTTATCACTCGCATGGCAACTTTTTATTTGTTTGCCCAAATCTAAAACCTGTCACACAACCTAAAATTAAGCGTTCCCACCAATCTGATTGCTTCCCAGATTATCGATCACTTCCTCATACACATGGTTGAGTCTTGCAGCGATCTTTTCCCAAGCATAGCCCTGCGCTATCTGAACAGCATGCCTACCCAGCTGGTCTCGCAGGTTTTTATCTTTAAGCAACAATGTCAATCGATCCGCCAGCTGTGCTGGCTCATCTACCGGCACTGTGTAACCTGTGATGCCATCCTGTATCAGGTAAGCCAATCCCCCGATTTGTGAAGCCACCACCGGAGTGCCGCACGCCATTGCCTCCAGCGCAACCATACCAAACGATTCGTACTGTGATGGCACTACCACCGCTTCGGCAGCCGAATAATAATACGGTAGGGAATCCTGGCTGCGCTTACCTAAAAATGTCACCAGGTTGTTCAATCCATTTTGCTCGGTTAATTCCTTGATGCGTGCCATTTCCATGTCCGTCTGCTCTTGGTTTACCTCAGGGTCTCCTCCAATAATCGCCAGGCAGAATGGATCCTCTTTAAATTCATCATCCTGGTGCATGATTCCAATAGCTTCGATCAGCACATCCAGCCCCTTCAACGGCTCAATCCTGCCCACGAAGAGCAGCATCCGTTGGCATGGTGGTACCCCAATGTATTCTTTTGCCTCATCAGGCGGGATGGGATAAAATTTTCCCACATCCACTCCGGGTGGTATCACCGTGATTTTATCGACATCTGCCTGGTAAAGCCATAGCAATTGGGCATATTCAGCCGTTGTTGCCGCAATGATCCTTTTGGCTGATTTTAGTACTTCCTTTTCTCCCTCAATGCGATATTCACCCTCAAGCTCTTCGGGGGACTGAGCTACCCGATTCTTCATCAGCCCAAGTGTGTGAAACATCTGTATGTTTGGTATATTCCACATTTTATCCAGCGCGATGGCTGCCAAGCCTGACATCCAGTAATGGCTGTGGATCAGGTCATAATGGATATCCTTGCTGTCAGCAAAATACTCAATGTTGGCTACAAATTCGTGTATATATGTGATCAATTCTTTCTTTGGTAAAGGATATTCTGGTCCGGCGGGTATATGAACGACTCGATTGCCATATCCCAGGTCGTGCAGCACGTGGGGGACGTGCTCATTTTGCGAACGGGTGAATACATCCACATGCACGCCCATCGTTCCTAATTGCCGGGTAATCTCTTTCACATACACATTCATACCTCCTGTATCTTTGCCTCCCAATGTAGCCAGTGGGCAGGTATGGTATGAAAGCATGGCTATGCGCAACTGCCTATCCATGAACAAATCTTCCCACCATCCAATTATCCACTGATTTTCTGCCTTTCATCGCTTATGGTATAATCCCGTCGCTTCACTCTCTGCTGCCACCGTAGCTCAGCCGGCAGAGCAAGCGTTTCGTAAACGTTAGGTCAAGGGTTCAATTCCCTTCGGTGGCTCACAAACAGGCAACGCGTTGGCGTTGCCTGTTATACGATTAACCCTATTCCCTGGTAATTCATCTGTCATCATTAACCTTATTCCAGTATAATTCCTTCATGCCAAATCGTACACCCCCACTTGTAATCGGCGTCGCTGGTGGCACGGGTTCGGGAAAAACAACGGTTGCAAAAGTCATCATCGACCGGGTGGGTGCAAATCACATCGCTTTTTTACCCCATGATGCTTACTATAAAGATTTGGCAGGGTTAACCCCTGCCCAACGAGCAACAATCAACTACGATCACCCCGACTCGCTTGAAACCAGCCTGTTGGTCCATCATATTAAACAGCTCAAGGATTTTAAAAGCATTGAGCTTCCAGTGTACGATTTCAAGACCCATACCCGCACTACTACAACCCTTCATCTCGAGTCCCAGCCGGTGATACTGGTCGAAGGCATCTTGATCCTGGCTGAAAAATCCTTGCGAGATTTATTCGATGTAAAAATCTTTGTCGATACCGATCCCGACATCCGATTCATCCGCCGTCTCGAACGCGATATCGCCGAAAGGGGTCGCACCAGTGCCTCGGTGATCCAGCAATACCTGGCAACGGTGCGCCCCATGCACCTTGAATTTGTCGAGCCTTCTAAGCGCTATGCAGACGTGATCATTCCGGAAGGTGGCTTGAATACCGTGGCCATGGATATGGTCGTTGCTCGTTTAGAAGTACTGCTCCGCAGCCATCATTCATGAATTGGAAAGGAAACAGCATGTCATATCAGCAATGGTCAAACCCTCCCCAGTTAGCGATCGATAGCAAGAAATCTTATTCAGCAATCATCAAGACCGACAAAGGTGATATCCACATCAAGCTTTATGCTGATAAAACACCGATTACGGCTAATAACTTCGTTTTCTTATCGCGCCAGGGATTTTACAACGGCACTATCTTCCACCGCGTGATCTCCGATTTTATGGCCCAGGGAGGTGATCCCACCGGGACCGGGATGGGCGGTCCTGGCTATCATTTCAGAGATGAATTCAATCCCAGCCTGCGGCATGACAAACCTGGCATCCTGTCCATGGCTAATTCAGGGCCGAACACCAATGGATCGCAATTCTTCATCACTCATCTGGCGACGCCGTGGCTGGACAATAAGCATAGTATATTTGGACAGGTTACTGCTGGAATGGATGTGGTGCTATCCATCCCACCTCGCGATCCATCCAGACGTGATGCACCTGCTGTAAAAATAATCTCTGTAACGATTTTGGAACAGTGATTCTTTGACCAAATCAAAGTGGTTCCAGATTGGAATACGCATCTTCTCGATTGGATTCGTAATTGCCATTACGGTTTTGATCGTCATTTTCCACTCGAAAGCCGCTGGATTCCAAAAATATGGTTACCCCGGCATTTTTGTGCTTTCTTTCCTTACCTATGCTACGGTAATCGTTCCTGTCCCGGGCCTGCTGGTGATTTCTGCCATGGGAGTATACTTCAATCCCTTGTTAATTGCCCTATCAGCCGGCCTGGGAGCTGCATTGGGGCAGCTGACCGGGTATTTGGCGGGGTTCGGCAGCCAGCCTGTGGTTGAAAGGGTCCAAATCTATAAGCGCATGGTGGAGTGGGTAAGGAAAAATGGCCCTCTTTCGATACTTATCTTAGCTGCTATACCAAATCCTATATTTGACATCACCGGCGCTGCGGCAGGTGCCTTGCGCATGCCGGTGTTAAAATTTTTTGTTTGGACCTGGATAGGAGAAACCATCAAGATGCTTTTATTTGCTTATTTTGGCTCCTATCTTGGTTCTTTTTTCGGATTTTCTTAAGTTAAATGGCAGAAAGGATATTATGGATAATTTTACGAAATACGACAGGTTCCTGCAATACAATCTGGATAACAGCATCACCGAGCTATCCCGCTATTGTAAGCAACCCAGTGTAGCAGCACAGAATTGGGGAATGGCCGAATGCGCCGCCCTGACCGCAGAAATGCTGAAATCACGGGATTTCAACGTGCAAATTATTGGCACCGATGGTGCTCCGGTGATTTTTGGTGAAAGGTCTGGTCGTTCTAATAAAACCCTGCTTATCTACAACCATTATGATGTCCAGCCTCCTGAACCGCTGGAATTGTGGGATAGCCCGCCCTTCGAGCCCACCCTGAGGGACGGCAAGCTGTTCGCACGCGGGGTGAGTGATGACAAAGGTCATCTGGTCAGCCGCCTGTTCGCCATCGATTCAATCCTGGCCAATGATGGGGAACTGCCATGCAATATAAAGTTCATCATCGAAGGCGAGGAAGAGGTCAGCAGCATCCATCTGAAGGAGTTCGTGCTTTCTCATTTGGATCAGCTCAGGGCTGATGCCTGCATCTGGGAATTTGGGGGTGTCGATCACCGTGAAGTACCCATTCAACACCTCGGTTTACGCGGGATATGCTACGTTGAGCTATCGGTCGAAACCGCCAAAATTGATGCTCATTCTGGCTTGGGTGGCTCGATCTTTCCCAATGCTGCCTGGAGGTTGGTGTGGGCGCTTGCATCGCTGAAAGGTGAAGATGAGCGAATACGCCTCCCAGGACATTATGATTCTGTCAGGCCTCCGAGCGAGCGCGATCGCCAGCTGTTCGCCGCACTTCCCGACTCTGCTGATGAATACAAAACACGTTACGGAGTGGATCATTTCCTGCGCGGTCTCAGCGGCGGGATTGACCTGCACCTGGCTGAAGTATTTGAGCCCACCTGCACCATCTGCGGCTTGACCTCCGGCTACCAGGGGAAAGGCTCCAAAACGGTACTTCCTGCCCGCGCATCAGCCAAGGTAGATTTCCGCCTGGTGCCTGACCAAACTCCCGATCAGGTCGTGAAAGCCTTGCGCACTCATCTGGATCACGAGGGCTTCGCTGACGTGCAGATTAAATTCCTGGGCGGGGAAGAGCCTGCCCGGACCGATCCTGATGATCCATTCGTTGCCCTGGTTGTGGAAACCGCCCGCACAGTTTACGGGCAACCCATGCAGATTGTTCCCATGAGCGGAGGCTCTGGTCCCAACCACGCCTTTGTGCACAACCTGCACCTGCCAGTCGTTTCTGCTGGCATCGGCTACCCGGGAGCACAAGGCCATGCCCCTAACGAGAATATCCGCCTTGACCTCTACCTTAAAGGCGCCATGCATATCGTCAGGATCATTGAGGAATTCAGTCGCTTAGAATAACCAATCTGAGCCACTCCTGTAAAAAAAGTCTGGTGAATGAATTTCGTCACCAGATTTTTCTTTTTGAGCCAAAAACCATACAACGGTTTTTGCATTTCAGATTGTCACCCTCCGGGTCAGTTTTATCCTTCCTGGTATAATCCCTGCCATGCAATCAATTATTGCCCTGGATATCGAAACCACCGGTTTGGATCCCCAAAAAGATGCCATCATCGAGATTGGAGCGGTCCGTTTCAATAATAACCGCATCGAAAATGAATGGGAAACCCTGATCAATCCTGGGCGTAAAATTCCTCCCTTCATCACCCAGCTCACAGGCATTAATGATCACATGGTGATGGAAGCGCCCTCCATTCAAGATATCCTGGCCGATTTCCGGCATTTCGTGGGTGACTTTTTCATCCTGGGCCACAATGTGGGTTTTGACCTCTCTTTTTTACGCAGGTATGGACTGTTCAAAACCAACGATACCTTGGACACCTATGAAATTGCCTCTGTGCTGCTGCCCACAGCCAGCCGTTATGGTTTGTCATCGCTTGCCCAGCAGCTGAATATTCCCATCAAAGCCAACCACCGCGCCATGGCGGATGCCCGCGTGACCTCGGAGGTGTACCGGTCGCTATACGAAATCGCCATGGATTTACCCATACAGCTGCTCGCGGAGATTGTCCACCTCTCCGAACAGATTGATTGGGCAGGTTATGGCTTCTTTCATGATGTGCTGCGCGACCGCTCTAAAGAAACCATCTCAGCTCGGCAGGTCCGCCAGGGATATTATGGGCCTTTATTTGATAGTTATCACGCTCGCGATCTGAATCCACTCACCCCCAACGATGAGCAGGTATCCCTTGATCCTGACGAAGTCGCATCTGCGCTTGAGCCCGGCGGCATTTTTGCCCATCATTTTCCCAATTATGAGTATCGCCCTCAGCAAATCGAGATGCTGCGTGAGGTCACCCGGGCTTTATCGGAAGGGCGCCATCTGCTCGTTGAAGCCGGCACGGGCACCGGTAAAAGCATGGCCTACCTGCTGCCTGCTGCTTTATGGGCGTTAAAAAATGGGCACCGCGTGGTCATCTCTACCAATACCATCAACCTGCAAGATCAGCTGATAAAAAAGGATATCCCTGATTTGCGTGAGGCGATGGGAATTAATCTTTCTGCCACCGTGATGAAAGGACGTTCCAATTATCTTTGCCCAAGGCGCCTGGAAAATTTACGCCGTCGCGGGCCAGATAACGCCGAGGAGATGCGTGTATTGGGTAAGGTTTTAATCTGGTTACAGACCACTGTTAGTGGTGACCGCAACGAGATCAACCTCAATGGCTTGAGCGAACGGGATGTTTGGCTCCGTCTTTCTGCCGAAGATGAAGGTTGCACTACCGAAAACTGCCTCAAGCGCGGTGGTATTTGCCCGTTCTATAAGGCACGCCAGGCTGCTATCTCTTCACATATCCTGGTAGTCAATCACGCATTGCTGCTCGCTGACGTGGCTACTGGCAACCGCGTTCTACCTGACTATAATTATGTCATCGTCGACGAAGCCCACCACTTGGAGGAAGCCACCACGAATGCCCTCAGCTTCAAAGTCACACAGTCGATGATTGACCATGCACTCCGTGAGCTGGGTAGCCCAAAAGCAGGTGTATTGGGCAAGCTGGTCGATATTCTAAAAAACAACATCACCCCTTCTGACTTTGCTGCCATCAATAACTATATCCAGCAAGCCACCGACCTGGCATTCCAATTCCAATCGAACACCCAATCGTTCTTCCAGGTCATTGAAAGGTTCCTGCTTGAGCAGCGCGAGGGCAATGATATCGGCATGTATGCCCACCAGGAGCGTATCCTGCCTGCCACTCGCACGCAGCCTGCCTGGACAGATGTCGAAGCCGCCTGGGAGGAATGTGGGAACTCACTTCAACCATTAAATGAATATTTGACGAAAATGGTCCAGGCTTTGGGAGATTTACGCGACGATCTCCCCGAAGAAGATGGCGATGTCATCTCCAATCTTGGCAACTTGTACCACCGCCTGACTGAAATGCAATCCAACCTTGATGCGATGATCTTTGAGCCCAGGATGGATATGATTTACTGGTTCGAGATCCAACCCAATGGCAGGCAAATGTCACTCAATGCTGCCCCCTTGCAGATTGGATCCCTGATGCAGAAATACCTGTGGAATGATAAATCCTCCGTCATCCTCACCTCTGCCACGCTTACTGCCGCGGGTGAGTTTAACTATCTGCGTGGCCGTTTGAATGCCGATGAAGCCGATGAGCTTGCCGTTGGCTCGCCATTCGACTTCGAATCATCGGTGCTGCTCTATATCGCCAATGACATTCCTGAGCCTTCTGACCGTTTCGCTCACCAGCGTGCTGTTGAGCAGGAGATACTAAGGCTGTGTAGCGCCACCGGAGGTAAAGCCCTGGTACTGTTCACCTCCTACGACCAGCTAAAACGCACTTCGCAATTCCTTTCTCCGCGCTTTGCGCAGAATAACATCCGGCTCTACGAGCAGGGAGAAGGTGCCTCGGCGAATATGCTTCTGGAAAATTTCCGCGCTGATGACCGTGCAGTCCTATTAGGCACCCGGGCATTCTGGGAAGGTGTGGATGTACCAGGGGCAGCCTTGTCGGTGCTGGTCATCGTCAAGCTGCCTTTCGATGTGCCTTCCGACCCGATTGTGGCTGCCCGCTCGGAAACTTTTGACGATCCCTTCACAGAATATTCTCTCCCCGAAGCCATCCTGCGCTTCCGCCAGGGTTTCGGGCGCCTGATCCGCACCCAATCCGACCGAGGTGTGGTAGCTATCTTCGACCGGCGCATCATGAGCAAGCGCTATGGCCGTCTCTTTACCGATTCTCTGCCCACATGCACCACCCGCACTGGTCCGGCTGCTGATCTTCCCCAGTTGGCTGTGAAGTGGCTTAATTTATAAATCCGCCAATTTTATTTATCAGCCAAATAAACCAGTTCCAATGACAGGATGTTAATTTTATACTGATAGCGATGGGGTAGATGTCCGCTGGTAAAAGACTAATAGGGTGCTTCCATAATGCCGCTGATCGAACTCCTCCAGTTTCCGGATGGGTAAATCAATCCCGCCGGGCAGATATTCGATCGGGTGGATTTGCACAATCACCCAGGCATCCTTAGATAGCCATTGGTCATGCTGGTCTAATAACAGTAAAACCTTTCTCCACATTTCCTTATATTGAGGTGGGGCGATATATACATAATCATACTGCTGATTCATTTCTCCGGCGAGTATCGTAAAGGCATCAGCATGCCTGACTACAGCGCCTTCAATTAACCCTGTGGTTTGCAGATTTTCACGGATGATCTCAATGGCTTTCCGGTTGTTATCCACAAAACAAACGTGTGTCGCCCCGCGGCTCAGTGCTTCGATTCCTACGCTTCCGGTACCCGCAAATAGGTCCAGTAGAGCTGCACCCTGGATATCTGCCCCAAGAATATTGAATAATGCTTCACGAACTTTATCCGTGATGGGCCGCGTGGTATCGCCCGGTACTGAGCGGATTTTCCTGCCCCTCGCCCTACCCCCAATGATGCGTAGGTCACTCACCTCTGGCAGCCTTGATCGCCGCTAAAATATTCGCTCTAGGGGTGGTGATTTGCATCACACATCCCGTCCCAAGGATGATGCGGTTGTTCTGTGTCGCTGTAATGGCATCCATGGCTTCTTCCCGGACTGTTTCAGGGGTGCCCAGTTCCATGGTACGTTCCCGTTGCAATCCTCCGCACACCACACCCCGAAACATCTGCTTGCCCTCTGAAAGTGACGGAAAGGTATCACGGTCGTGCCAATTAATAACCTGTACGGGATCCTTCGTGAACAGCTCGAACATAATATGATTTCCATGCAGGTGCAGTACATTCAGCCAGTTTATCCTGGTCACCTCCAGGATTTCAAGATCGAATTTGTGTCCGTATTGCATGTATTCCACTTCTGAAAGTAGCTGGTAATTAGCTTGCTGCACCGCGTAGAAAATTCCCGCCATTCCTGTTTTATTCGCAGTTTCGATAAATCGTTTTGTCGTTTCGGTGATCGTTTTCAATCCTTGCATCACTGCTTCTGGATGCTGGCGTAGATGCACCAACAGCATTTCACCCCCCACCAGGTTTTTAGCTTGCGCCAATGGGCTGAAAATGGTTTGGATGACCGGTACACTGGGTCCCAGCTTGTCACAGATAATTTTCAAGCAGGCCAATTGGTCTCCCAAAAATCCCTGGTTCGGATCCAGCACGGGTAATTTTAACCAATCTTCTTCAGAATTAATCACCCGCTGTGTATATTGCCGCGTGCCTTCAGGGTTACCCTGCCATTCATCCCTTACACCCCAATCTTTAAGGCAATAAGAAGAAGCAGGGCTTACTTTTACCAGGTCGAAATCATAGGTCATTTGAAAATTTATCGTTGCACCAGCTAATGTCTCAGGTGTTTGATCGTCTACAGGGAAATGTCGCCACATTGCGATCGGTGTCTTATCGCCTGGCACCCCGCTGATGCAATTTTCAATCCTATCTCGATGAGTCAAGTTCCTGGCAGGCAATTTACCACCTCCCGTTTAATTTCTGATGCGATCTCACGCTTTTTCGAGCGTTTTCCCGATTTTACTGTGGATTTCATTCAGCTCATTCGATTGTTCGTCCAGGTATTTTTGAATGAACGCTGAGCGCCTCATCCGTAGTGCCATTGGTGCAATGGTTTGCAAATCCTCCGGTTGCACGGTTGTGCGGTTATCCAGTGCTGCATATGCACGCATGGCTTCGAACAGGGTTATTTCTGCCCGTAGCGAAGTGATTTTTAGGTCGTGGATCAGCTTCAATCCCTTTTCGATCACTTCTTTCGGGATTTTCACCTGTGGCAGCATATCTCTGGCAACCTGGATTTCTGCCTGGGCTATCTTGGTATCATCCATGTACTCAAGGGTTACCTTGCGTGGATTCGCCAGGAATGCCTGCACTCGACGATAAGCCTCATATCGCTGGTGCTCATCTTCCAATCCTCCTACTACCACACGTAGTCCAAAGCGGTCCATGATTTGCGGGCGCAGGCTCCCCTCTTCTGGGTTCATTGTGCCAATCAGCACGAAGCGTGACCGGTATGTGGCAGCAATCAAACCACGTTTCACGGTATAAGATCCATATGCCGCAGCATCTAGGATGGCATCCACCACATCTGCTGATAACAGGTTCACTTCATCCACATGCATCAAGTTTCGATCGGCATGAGCTAATATTCCACGGTGCAGCCGTAGGTGCTCCAAACCGCTTAGTTTATCGTCAATTCCCCCCACCACATCTTCGAGCCGGGCGTTCATGGGCAGCTCCACCAGGCGTATTTTATCCATGGCTGCCAGTGGTTCTCCATTGGCGAATTTTCTCGCACAGTTGGGACATACCGCATCCATGCCGCCTGTTTCGATATCTTCAGGTAAACAACCATAGTAGCATAGGCTACGTGGGATCTCTGGCATAAGGTCCACCAGCCCGCGTATGGCAGTGGTTTTCCCAGTGCCGCGCGGCCCAATCAACAGCACGCCCCCAATTGCCGGGTTGATCAATGCCAGTAATAAGGCATATTTCATCTCGACCTGTCCCACCAAAGCCAAGAATGGGTAAGGTATAACTTCTCCCAACCCGCTATCCTGCTGCGGTGTTTCCGCGGCACTTTTACCGGAAACGTGCTCGATCAGCTCTTTTAACGACTGATATTGACTTACCGGTTGGCTTGAATTTTCTTCTCTCCAGGGTTGATCATCTGAAGTGTGATTCATTGCCTCACCCGGGTAAATTCAATCCATATCTTCACGCAATTCACCGAAATCCACCGGTGGAAGCAAATCCGGCCTGTCCATTAACACATCCATCTCGCCAAAAGTCAGCTCGGGCATCATGGGCGCCAATGGCGACATCGCTGGCGTCTTGATCCTCAGGGTGAAGGGCGGGATGATATCGATGTGTGGTCGGTTATAACCGTCAGCCAGTTTACGCAAAATGCGCGGGCCTTCTGCCAGCCAGCCTACATAATGCCCGTGCGTGGAATATACATAGCGATCAGGTGAAATCCAGCCGATCCATTCACCGATATCGCTGAAAATGTATGGGTAAACCATGTAAGCTCCCACGTCACCTGAAGTGGTATAGATTGGAACTAAGGTGCTGTCAATTGTCATAACTCACTTTTCTATTTCTTAGAAAAATTTCACCACACGGATTGTTATCTACCTTCATTTTACATCACTATATGTCCAGTAGCGATTGATGAAGAAATTCCAAAATAACACGATGAGCACTGCGATTGCTAGGGTTACATTTTGACCAATCGCATCAGCAGGAAGGATTAAATATCTGTTTGGCAGCGTATATGAGAGCCGGGTCATTTCCGGTTCCAAATAATGCAATATCGGCACACGTATTCCCAGGCCAATGACGCTCACAATCGAAAATTGCACCAGTTGGCCTATGATCGCTTTGGATCTTGAATCCGGGTAGGTCCATTTCCGATTCCAATAGAAATTGCTCAGGATCGCGCAGATAAAGGAAATAATGCCTGATAACACGTACGGAGCTCTAAAAATGCGTACCAGCATGTTGGCAACGCCGAAATCGACCGCCGCTCCCATTAGCCCCACCAGCAGGAAGCGAAGGAACCGGGTTCGCTCTTTATGATCGTTTACAATAACGGTCATCACATCCCCAGTTTTTGACGAAAATATGGGATTGTCATCAATAATCCTTGCTCCAGGCTGATGTGGGGATGCCATCCGAGGATCGTCTGTGCCCTTGTGATATCGGGCCTGCGGCGTTGCGGGTCGCTCTCCTGGCGATCTCCCTGCTTATAGATGATCCCAGCTTGATTTCCCACCAGTTGGTTGATTTTCTCGGCAAATTCTAGGATGGTAAGCTCAACCGGGTTACCGATATTAACCGGCAGGTGCTCATCCGATAGTAACAACCGCACCACGCCATCCACCAACTCGTCCACGTAACAAAAACTGCGCGTCTGCTGGCCATCCCCATAAACAGTCAGGGCTTCGCCCCGTAACGCCTGCTGGATAAAATTCGGCACCACTCGCCCGTCATCGAGATGCATCCTTGGCCCGTATGTGTTAAAAATCCTCACGATCCGGGTGTCTATTCCATGGAATCGATGATATGCCATGGTGAGCGCTTCCGCGAATCGCTTGGCCTCATCGTATACCGAGCGAGTTCCGATTGGGTTTACATGCCCCCAATAACTCTCGACTTGCGGGTGCTCCAATGGGTCTCCATAGATTTCACTCGTACTAGCAAGCAAGAATTTTGCATCATTGGCTCTCGCCACGCCCAGGGTGTTGTGTGTGCCTAAAGCTCCTGCTTTCATGGTCTGAATCGGAAGGTTCACATACCCGTACGGCGACTTTGGATTAGGACTTGCCGGAGAAGCAAAGTGCAACACGGCATCCACTTTCCCAGGGACAAAGATGAAATTGGAAACATCATGCCTGATGAAAGAAAAATTAGGCTCACCCGTAAGGTGCGCGATATTCTCCGGGCTGCCGGTGACGAAATTATCCATCCCCACAACTTCGTGACCGTCAGCTAAAAGCCGTTCACATAAATGCGATCCTAAGAATCCTGCGGCACCAGTGATCAATGTCCTCATCTCATATTATCTCCAATCGATACGGGTGGTCAATCCATCTCCGGTAATTTGTTGCGCGATTCCATTTCCGGCGTCCACAATCCAGATATTCCCATTATAAATGACCGCAATCGCATAATCACCACCATTTCCAAGTGTGGTTGGCGACCAGGAAATTCGTTGCGGTTCCAGTCCTTTAGCGCCTGGTTCAGGGAATAAGGCTATTTGGTTGGAGCCATCTCTATCCATGGTATAGAGCCTGTATTCACTGCTCTCGCTTGTTTCAGGCGAGTTAGCCTGTAAATATGCCAACGAGTAAGCATTTTCGCTTGTGGTTTCCCCCGTGATTGAAGTGGTAAAACCCGGTTTTTCCTCTACTGGCGATGGAATAGGGTAAGCAAACATGCCCACATTCTCAGCCAACACCAGTGGCGAACCTCCATTGAGCAGAACCGCAATCAGGTCAAACCTGTTAGATTTACCCGGCTTATTTTCATCATTCGTCTCATGACTTACTGTATATATGACGCTCCCATCAGCTGACCAGCTTGAACTTGTCACCCAGACCCAATCGCCATTGGTTTCGAAGGGATCGATGTTAATCAGCGTGGTCAGCTCATGACCATTTTGATAAAAAATACCCACCATATCTGCTCGGCTAAATAAAAAGCGCTGTTGGTCTGGTGACCAGGCAAAATCCATTCCCCACCATCCATATACGCCACCTGAGTTCGCTTCCAGCAGACGGTATGGTGCACTAACCGTACCATTCTGGTTGATTTCGATAAGGTATAAATCGTTATTTGCCTGCCATCCCGGCGAGGTCTCCTGCCATTCAGCAGTTGAATAGGCGACATTTTTTGAATCCGGGCTGAATTCAGCAAAATGGATGATATTCTTAATTCCCAGGTCGATGATTTTCGCCGGGTTGTCGTTCAATGTTGCCATCCATAACGAATTGATCGCATGATCATCGTTTGAGGATTGGGTGAACAACAACAGGTTGCCATCGCTGGATAATGAAAAAATCCGCCCGTCTAAATTACCGGTAGCTACCACACACCGCCGGTTGCCGGTGGCTTCTTCAATGACCCAGGCGTTTCCCGCTGATAAATAAGCCAGCCTACCGGGTATGGGAAATGAAGCAAACGTTGCCCGGCTGCCAACCATCAAGATCTCGGGCACAGGTAGCTGGATTGTTTCGGTCATGATCGCGCTATCGGAAACTTTTACTCCATCTTCAAATACTCTGAGAGACGTGATCCTTTGAATTCCATTTACGCCGGCCTGGCTTAAGCGGCTTTCTCCTTCGGGGATGGCTTCATTTTTGAGTTCTTGGTGCTCGAAAGGCACCACGACCTCTTGAGTGTAATATTCCTCTCGAACCCGGGTTACCTGGATATTTGCGCCATCAGTTAGAATAGCAATGATCGAAGGATTGACTTTATCCAACTTCCCAATTGATATCTGAGCCGCATTTAGCGCTTCCCCGACAGTGCTTCCATCTGGAATTCGCACTTGCACCGTTTGCCTATCTGCCGTGATATTTATAGTGATTATATCTTGATCAACTTGGGCGTGTTTGCATCCACCCATCATTATGGGAAAAATAAGCCATAGTACCACCCACTTCAAGCTGAAATACTTCCGATGGTATAATCGCAAGGTTCACCCAATAATAAATATCGTTATCACGTAAAATATTGAATTAAAATTATAGCATGTCCGACGAAGCATCTCCGGAACTCAATCAACAGCAGGTCATAGCCCGTATTGAGGCTCTGTTATTCGTAGCGACCGGTGGTGTATCCCCATCGCAGCTGGCATCGGCGCTTGATCTGCCGTTGAGAGTGGTCGAAAATCACCTGGACATCCTGGAGTCCAGGCTGTCCTCCAGTGAATCTCCCCATGGCTTGCGTCTTCAGCGCCATCATGGTCGGGTTCAGCTGACTACTTCACCAGAGTACGCAGCAGTTATCGAAAAGTTCCTGGGTCTCGAAGCTACCAGCAAGCTTAGCCGCGCTGCCTTAGAAACGCTAGCAATCATTGCCTACCAGCAGCCGGTTACTCGCCCTGAAATCGATGCTGTGCGTGGTGTAAGCTCAGATGGCGTCTTGAAAAGCTTGCTCAGCAAGGGGCTTGTGCAGGAACTCGGCCGTGCTGAACGACCAGGCAGGCCAATCCTATACACCACCACCTCCGATTTCCTCCAACACTTCGGACTGAACTCTCTCCAAGAGCTTCCTCCCCTTTCTACAGAGTTTAACACACCCCCACCATCTACCGATTATATATCTTACATGTAATCTCAGGTAAATATCTGAAACCTAATCATTAGGGCATGGCAGGTATTTTCTTAATCCATCGCACCCCATTGTTCGTATAGCTCTTGGATATTCGATAGGCTATTATCGTAATAATTTGCTGTAGGAAAAGGCAGGCTGAGCACTTTGCGTGCTCGTTTCACCATCGGCTTCGTCGCAGCGAAATCTCTGATCACGCTGGCATGCGGTTTTATGCTGCCATCTGGCCTGATTAGCCCGAAAAATCTCTCGTGCCGTGATTCCAGGCACGGTGGCCTGTTCCACAAGTTTGGGTGGTAATCTGCAAAGCACCATGCAAATGCGCCGATGGCTCCCACCTCAACCAATTTGGGTAAAACTGCCTCATAATACTTTGCCAGGTCTTCTTCCGATGCCATGAATTGCCTGGTTTCCTGCCCATAGCCGGTCCATACCCATTCATAAGATTCTTTTCCCGGAGGGGATGTGCAGCCACCAAATTCTTCCATTAAGACGGGCTTGCCCGACAACGCCGCAGTTAATGCACATGTGAAGGGCACAAAATCGCTGTCCAATGGTCCTTTGGCCAGCCCCAGAAGGTACATGGGGTAGGCGTGCATCACTGCAAAATCTGCTTCTGAAAATATCTGGTCAACCCGTAAACCATTATTGTATAACAGGCTAGCAGAGTGTAATCCACAGGTCACCGGATGAGTAGCATCGATCTCATGGATGGTCTTCATCATACTGAATGCCCAGTTTTTCCCCACCTGGTCACTTGCTGGCCAGGCAAACAGGTCCGGCTCGTTCCCAAGGTTCCAGCACCAAATGGCCGGGTGGTCCTTCAGCTCTCTTACAACAACCTGTAGCTGTAATTTTTCGGCTGCCAGTGCAATCTCATTGTCAAATGGGTTTAGGTAACCCTTATCTACGATCTTTCCTTCACTGACCACCTGCCGCACATACTGGGGCATGTCACCTTTCAGCAACCAACCTGGCGCCCAGCTGGGGCCGCTCATATGGCCGGTGAAGAAAGTGATATCCAGGCCAAGCGAGCGGCTGGCTGCGATATCACACACCTTGATCAGATTTTCCAGGCTTTCCTGCGCGATATGATCTGCTGCAGGCTGGAAATCTTCCCACAACAGGAAAATCCTCACCACTGATAACCCCAGATCGCTGATCATTGAAAATTCTTCTTCCACTTCTCCGACATCAAAATCGTGCCACCAGTACATGGCTTTCTTGCGCGGCCAATAATTAACCCCAAGTCGAAATTCGCTATCCATAACTCCTCCGTAGATATTGCTCAATCTATCACGTATAATTAATGATTATTGACAATTTTAATATTAATTTATCGTGTATTATCAGTTTTTAAGGAAAGAAGTGAGCTACCCATGGAGATGATCCCAACCCTATTACCAATGCCTGTGGATTTTAAATCTAACCAAGGGATGTGCGATCTGCGTCAAAAACATCTTATTTTATTGGAATGTGACCCTCCTCACGCAATACTTTCTTCAGCACTTCGCCTGCAGGCCGCCTTTGATTTCCACCTGCAGACTTTATTACAGCTTTATGCAGGTAAAACGCCTCAGTTGGAACAGGTCGGAATAACGCTGCGCATGGAACAAAGCCTGCCATTACAACCCCAAGGGTATTACTTACAAATTTCCCCCTCAGGGATCCTTATTGAAGCCTACCAGGCTGAAGGAATATTTTACGCCTGTTGCACCTTGATCCAGCTGGTCGAGTATTATGCATATCATCAAGATAATTCACAACAGCTCCCCTTGGGTTGCCTGCCATGTCTTGAGATCCGGGATTGGCCCAACTTTCAACATCGCGGGGTGATGCTGGATGTTTCCCGCGACAAAGTCCCCACGATGCAAACCATGTTTAACCTGGTTGACATGCTGTCTTCCTGGAAGATAAACCAGCTCCAGCTCTATACCGAGCATACCTTTGCCTATCAGATGCATCCAGAGGTATGGGCTGGTGCGTCTCCTTTCACCGGGGATGAAATCCTTAAATTGGATGCCTACTGCCGCGAGCGTTTTATTGAGCTCGTGCCAAACCAGAATTCTTTTGGCCATCTGGAGCGCTGGCTGAAACATCCACAATACCTCCACCTGGCCGAAGCGCCCCACGGTTTTGACTTCCCCTGGGGCCATTCTGAAACACCCTTCAGCCTGTGCCCCCTTGACCCCGATAGCCTGGCCTTTTTACAGGGTCTCTATAATGAGTTATTACCTCACTTTTCCAGCCGCCAGTTCAATGTGGGTTGTGATGAGACTTTTGACCTTGGGCAGGGCCGCAGTATGGCTGAATGCGAGCGTCTGGGAACGGATCGGGTATATCTCGATTTCCTGCTCAAACTCCACCACGATGTGACCAGGCGTGGCTTTCGCATGCAGTTTTGGGGTGATATGATCATTAGTCAGCCGGAACTCTTGAAAGAGCTACCTGGTGATGTAGTTGCGCTGGAGTGGGGCTATGAAGCAGATCATCCCTTCGCAGAGCATGGCGGTAAATTGGCTCAAGCGGGTATTTCTTTTTACGTTTGCCCTGGAACCTCAGCCTGGAACTCCCTCGCCGGTCGCACGGATAATTGCCTGGCTAATCTGGCGAATGCCGCACAAAATGGGCTCAAAACTGGAGCTGAAGGCTATCTGATTACCGATTGGGGTGATAATGGGCACTGGCAGGTTTTACCGGTCAGTTTCCTCGGCTTCGCAGTTGGCGCAGCCTATGCATGGTCTTTGCCTGCCAACCGCGACCTCCATATTCCTGAAGCCTTAAGTCTATACGCTTTCACTGATCGATTCGCTAAAATGGGCAGCATGTTTTATCAGCTCGGCAATATTTATCGCCGGTTGGATCTTGAGCCCCCCAACGCCTCGATCTTATTTACCGTGCTGCAAAAGCCGATGCCTGAGTGGCGGGAATACTGGCAGCCTGACACGGCTGTTCAACTCTTTCGGAACACTCTCGACTATCTCGATCAAATTGTGTCGCATAATCAGCGGTTTTCCACTCAGCAGTCGGATGATGAGCTCATCAAGCGTGAGCTCGAGCTTACCCAGCAACTCTTGCGCCACGCTTGCCTGCGCGCTCTACATGCCTTTGGATCACCAGAATTTACTCCTAGGTTCCTATTACAACATCTGGAAGACATCATCACCGAATACCGATCAATCTGGCTGTTGCGTAATCGCCCGGGTGGCTTAAGTGACAGCCTAGCCTATTTCGAGATTGCCAAAAAAGAATATCAGGAGAGCTGATATCAATATGAATCGACCACCATCCAGACCCACTCCCGCCTGGCTCGAAAATGCTGTTTTTTACCAGATTTATCCTCAATCATTTTACGATTCCAATGGAGATGGCATTGGTGATATCCCGGGGATCATCTCCAAATTGGATTACATCCAATCCCTTGGTGTCAACGCCTGCTGGCTGAACCCATGCTTTAAATCACCCTTCCAGGATGCTGGCTATGACATAGCCGATTACCGCAAAGTCGCCTCCCGTTACGGCACCAACGCCGACCTGAAACGCCTGTTCGATGAAGCCAGGCAACGTGGTATTCGTATTTTGCTCGACCTGGTACCCGGGCATACCTCCATCGATCATCCCTGGTTCAAGGCATCCTGCAGCCCAGAGCCAAACCAGTATTCTGATTACTACATCTGGACCGATAGCGCCTGGCAATGGGAGATCCCCGGCTATCAAGTCGTCAGTGGTTACGCTGACCGCGATGCCAGTTTCATAACCAACTTTTTTTACTTCCAGCCCGCTCTAAATTATGGTTTTGCCAACCCTGATCCCAACAAGCCCTGGCAGCAACCTGTTGATGCACCTGGTCCGCTCAAGGTGCGCCAGGAGATGAAGGATATCATGCGTTACTGGTTGGAGATGGGCGCCAGCGGCTTCCGGGTGGATATGGCTTTCTCTTTAGTGAAAAGCGATCATGGCAGACGCCAAACCGCCAGGATCTGGCAGGATATCCGCTCCTGGCTAGACGCTGATTTTCCCGAGGCTGCCATCGTTTCGGAGTGGGGAGTGCCATCCGTCGCCATACCTGCTGGGTTCCATATGGATTTTTGCCTGCCCTTCGGCATGCCCGGCTACACAGCCCTGCTGCGCAAGCCATATGGGCATGGGCCTGGAAATGACCCTTATGGCTATAGCTTCTTCGACTCAGCAGGTCATGGCAATATCATGGAATTTCTGGACGAATACTTGCAGCACTACCACCGCACGCGTAACCTTGGTTTCATCGCCATCCCTACTGGTAACCATGACATTAACCCGCGCCTGAGTAAGAATCGCTCGGCAGATGATCTAGAGCTGGTATTCATGTTTTTACTCACCATGCCCGGCGTACCCTTCATCTGGTATGGCGATGAGATTGGCATGCGATCTTTGGATAATCTCGCCTCCAAGGAAGGTGGTTATGACCGCACTAAATCACGCACGCCCATGCAGTGGTCCGCTGAAGAAAACGCTGGTTTTTCCATCGCTCAACCTGAACAGCTGTATCTGCCCATCGACCCTTCCCCTGACCGGCCAACAGTCTCACAACAGGAACACGATCCTCATTCGTTGCTCAATCGGGTGAGAAAATTAACGGCTATACGAAAATCCTTTCCATCCCTCCAGGCTTCTGCTGATTTCAATGTGATCTATGCTCAACCCGGAAAGGTTCCACTTATCTACGAGCGTACCGATGGCGAAAGCACCTTCCTGGTCGCCATCAATCCCTCTGCCCAGCCTGTGATTGTGGATCTTAACCTTGATTTATTCAACCCTCCTGAAACCATCTACGGCGTGCCCCAGGCAATTTTCAGGTACAATTCCGGCTGGCGTGTGCATCTGCCGGGTGTCTCGGGGGGCATATACCGGGCAAGCCAAAGCTGAGGCATCGATGATTACCTATCCTCTAAATCTGATCCCATTTTCGCGAAAAGATTCCTTCCTGATCATTACTGCACGAAACTCCAGTGGCTCCCCACGGCTGTTATATAAAACTTGCAGTGGACGCATCCAAAACTTGCAATACATTCCCTTCCCTGCGGATGAATTTTTTGAAATTTCGTTGACGAAAAACAGCCATCAGGTACCCTACACCTGGGACGCTTATCCTCATCGGCTAGATCTTCACGGCGAGGGTGGAGAAGAGGTGGTGCTCACTTATTGGGACCCCCAAACATTGATTTTCCGTGCGAATAATGTCGAGGTGCGATTAATGCCTTCCAAGGTATTCCCAGCTCAATATTCACCCATTCCGGAGGACATTTACCTGATCGACTGGTTCGCACGGGGTATCCACATGTTTCGTGCTGACAAAAATTCAACTGTCCGTGCCCTGGTTACACCCCTTGTCACTGGCGTCGAAAAACATTGGGGTGAATTCCCCTGTACGATCATATATTCTCCGAAGGAGAATGTGTCCCAATATATCGGTGCCTTTCACTTCGCTCGTTATGAAACAATCTGGAATGAGCCCCTACCTGATTTTGACGCGCTGCTGTCCAACAACGAGAATGAATATGCCGCCTGGGCGGAAAAAATGCCCATCGTACCAGAAAAATACCAGCTCACCGCTGAAACTGCCTGGTTTATTTTGTGGGACTGCCAGGTACCTAAGGTCGATGCGCTCACCCGCCCGGCTATCTATATGAGCAAGTTTTGGATGAATGGCGTCTGGGCCTGGGACAACCTGTTTATTGCCCTCGCGGTTGCCAGGGCACACCCGCAGCTTGCCTGGGATCAGTTGATGCTATTCTTCGATTATCAGGAACCCAACGGTATGATCCCTGATATGCTATCAGACCTGGAACCCATCTATGGCTTCACCAAGCCGCCGCTGCACGGCTGGGCAATCCTGAAACTGGTACAAAAGCTTGGCCTTGAGAAATCACTTCCGTATCTGGAAGAAATCTACAAGCCCCTCGGTCACCTCACCGATTGGTGGTATACCTATCGCGATTTCGACAATGATGGCATGCCTCAGTATTTCCATGGCAATGATTCCGGTTGGGACAATGCCACCATATTCGACCAGGGTATTTCAGTTGAAGGCGCCGACCTGGCTGCTTACCTGGTCTTGCAGTGTGAAAGCCTGGCCTTCATTGCCGATGCCCTGGGGCATAAAAAAGCAGCCCGCCGTTGGAAATTAAAGGCTGAAAAGCAGCTATCAGACCTGCTCAATCACTCTGTAAAAAATAACCACTTCTTCTCTCCTGTCAGTGGCACTTCCCAAGCGGAAAATAGCTTGTCTCTGATCAATTACATCCCGATAGTTTTAGGAAATCGGCTGCCCAAGCAAATTCACAGTACACTGGTATACGATCTCCGACCTGGTGGTCCCTACTTCACCCAGTGTGGCCTGGCTACAGAGCCGCCAACCAGCTATAAATACATGGCGGATGGTTACTGGAGAGGTCCAATCTGGGCGGCTTCCACCTACCTGATATTTGATGGCCTTCTAGAATCGGGGGAGTATGAGCTGGCACATCTTATCGCTGAGCGTTTTTGCGATTTATGTGTCGATGTACCTGGCTTTTGGGAAAATTATGATGCCCTCACCGGCAAAGGGTTGCGTTGCCCTGGATATTCATGGACTGCTTCAGTATTCCTGTTACTGGCCGAATGGCTTGAAGCGGATAAGCGCGAACATTGATCCAAGGAAAGGTGTTTACTCAATGATCGATTTTGACGCACTGCTGCATATTGCCGGTTCTAATACCTGGCAGCTTCCCCAACTTACTGCCATTAACAAGCAGCCTCCCCACGCCACATTTCATCCATTTCCAACCCCTGCTGCAGCCCTGGATTTTGAACGCCATTCATCTCCCTGGTTCATCTCTCTGAATGGAACCTGGGATTTTATCCTCCTGCCCCGCCCTGAAGCAGTTACAGTGGAAATTATCCATACTGCAGCCTGGAAGCCCATCAAGGTTCCCGGTAATTGGACCATGCAGGGCTTTGGTCATCCCCACTACACCAATGTGGTGATGCCGTTTTCTAATTTACCCCCTGGTGTCTCAGACGATAATCCCACCGGTGTCTATCACCGCACATTTCAGCTGCCAGAGGGCTGGTCTGGTCGCCGTGTGGTCATCCACTTCGGTGGTTGCGAAGGTGCGCTGTTCATTTACCTGAATGGCCATCCGCTGGGCATCAGCAAGGATGCGCGGACTCCGGCTGAATTTGATATCACCGCATTGGTCAACTTTACCGGTATTAATGAGCTGATTGCACTGGTTGTGCAATGGTCAGATGCCTCCTTCCTGGAAGATCAGGACCACTGGTGGCAGGCTGGATTGCAGCGCCAGGTATTCCTGTATTCCACCTGCTCTACCTATATCCAGGATGTATTCGCCATCGGTGATCTATCCGCTGATTACCTGGAAGGTATCTTTCATCTCAAGGTGAAAATCGATTGTCCCATAGAGCAGATCAAGCAGTGTGAGCTTGAAGTCAGCCTGTATGATCCTGATCAACAGCTTCTTCTCACCCAGCAGCTACACTCCGATTACGATCCGATGACTAATGAATGGCTGGCAGCCGAATCTCCATCGAACGAGCTGAATTTTGATCGTCATTTAAAGAAGGTGCTGCCTTGGACCGCAGAAACCCCCAATCTGTATACCTTGCTTTTAACCTTGAGTTCACCAGACGGTACAGAATCCATCAGCTGCAAGTTTGGTTTTCGTAAGATTGAGATTCGCCAGCGATCCCTGCTGATCAATGGCAAGTGCATCATGATCAAGGGAGTGAATTATCATGATCATGACCCGCTGACCGGGACAGCAATCTCCAATGAACTGCTGAAAAAAGATCTCCTGCTAATGAAGAGCTTCAATGTCAATGCCATCCGTACTTCCCACTATCCCAAGGATCCTGCTTTTTATGATCTTTGTGATCAGCTTGGCTTTTATGTTATCGATGAAGCCAACATCGAGGCGCACGCTTATTACCAGGACCTGTGCCACGATCCTCGTTATACCAACGCGTTCGTTGAGCGTGTGATGGCCATGGTTGAGCGCGATAAAAATCACCCTTGCATCATTTTTTGGTCCCTGGGGAATGAGAGCGGTTACGGGCAGAACCATGATGCCGCCGCCGGATACATTCGTGGCCTCGATCCCACCCGACCATTACATTACGAGGCAGCCCTGGGTAACTATTGGGACGGCAATGAGTGGCAGGGAGGTACGCGTGTCACGGATGTCGTTTGCCCCATGTATCCACCCATCGAAAATCTCATCAGCTGGTCGCAAAATGATCGGGGCAACCGTCCCTTGATCTGCTGTGAATATTCTCACTGCATGGGCAACAGTAATGGCAGCCTGGCAGATTACTGGGCGGCATTCGAAAAGTATCCCGGCTTGCAGGGAGGCTTTTTATGGGAGTGGGTGGACCACGGTATTCAACAGTATTCGCCGGAAGGTCAGCCGTATTGGGCTTATGGAGGCGATTTTGACGACCATCCCAACGACGCTAACTTTTGCATCGATGGCATCGTTAGTCCTGACCGCCAGCCTCATCCTGCCTTATTCGAGTTTAAATACCTCGCTCAGCCTGTCAAAGTTACCAGATTGAATGCATCTGCCGGGAGGTTTCGCATCACCAACAAACAGGATTTTCGATCCTTGGATTGGCTATCCGGGTACTGGGTGTTACTCTGCGATGGAATAAAGATCCGAAATGGAGAGCTGCCTGACTTAGATATCTCACCAGGAAAATCACGCATTGTCGAGTTGCCAATCGTGGATATAAACATGGATCGTGGTGAATTTTTCATAAATTTTTATTTTTATGCACGAGAAAATGGTGCCTGGCACACCGATCATCAGGAAGTTGCCTGTGAGCAAATTCCATTATCCAAGCATCATGATACTGAAAAACCAGAAATAAATATCCTCAAACAAAGTGTACCTCCTGAAATCCAGGAAAATGACCACCTGATCCGCCTTTCAGCTGGCGATGTCACTGCCATATTTGATAAGCAGCTTGGGCAATTGGTATCATACGGCAACAGCAGCAATTTCGTCCAGCAAGGTCCTATCCTGGATGTTTGGCGCGCCCCCACTGACAATGATGGCATCAAGTTGCTATCAGATCGCTTGGTGGAGACCATCAAGGTGCTCAGCTACTGGAAAACATTGGGTTTGCCGGATTTACAACACCTGCTCAAATCCATTCGGTTGATACGCGAAGCCGACCAGCCCGTTTCTGTCATCATCCACCACGCCGCATCTGGCAGGGGCACCTGGCATGATTTCAGCCATACCCAGCGCTACAGCCTGCTTCCCGATGGAAGGCTGCTGATCGCCAATCGGATTAACCTCGGTGAAGGCGTCACTGACCTGCCCAGGGTGGGTGTCAGCCTTCGCCTCTATCCAGGCCTGGACCACATTGAATGGTATGGCCGAGGACCTTACGAGAATTATCCTGACCGCAAAGCCTCTTCGATGTTTGGCATATATTCGCACGATCTGGCCTCTGATCAACTTCCCTACATCGTACCCCAGGAATTTGGCCATTATACCGGTGTCAGGTGGCTGACCCTGCGTGATGCTACTGGTGCGGGGATCAAGGTCCAAGGCTTTCCGACCTTTGAGTATAACGCCAGCCACTACGCCGCCAATGAGCTGTATCATGCCCGCCATACCTACCAATGTCACCCGCACCCTGAGATTTATCTCAATATCGATAAAGCTATGCGTGGCTTGGGAACTGCCAGCTGTGGGCCTGATACCCTTGATCCATACCGCTTACTGGCAACCATCTACAATTTCACCTATGCCCTCGAAATCATCAAGCCTGGTTGAGGAAGATACCTCGAAAGTAATTAGGTAATTTTAGGGTATTATCTGGGTATTTTATACACATATGCAGGAATTCCTGCTTGGCGTTTTAGTGGAGAGTTGTTATGTCACTGACCAAAGAATGGCTCAACCGAATTAACCATTGGGATAATGCCCTTTGGCAAATATGTTATGAACCGCTCGCCACCCTGGAGCTTAGTGGATTTATAACCAGGCGCCAACTGACCCCGGAACAGGCTCTACGGCATAGATTCCACCTCATGCCGATTGGTACAGCCTGGGGTGCCCCGTGGGAGTACGGCTGGTTTAAATGTGAATTTTCCCTGCCCGAAAATGCCGCCGGTCGTCGCATCGTGATGTACATGAACCCTGCAGCCAAACAGCCCGAGGATGGAGAATGCCTGGTATGGGCAAATGGCAGTATCGTTGGATCATATGGTTGGGCAAAGCGCGAAATAACCCTCACCCAAAATGCTATTCCTGGTGCCAGTTACACCATCCTGCTGGAAGCTTATGCCGGTCATGGCCCTTTTGGCACCCATGATGTCCCAGTGATGGGTGGCGGTCCCGTTTTTTATGGGCATCAAGAAATCCCTGTATCCCCCAAGACCCAGGTCGTGGTAGGCGAGAGTTCCTATGGCATATGGCGTGAGCAGGCCTACCAGCTAGCATTAGATTTCGCTACCCTGTTTGAATTGCGTAATCGATTGGACCCAACCTCCTTGCGCGTATCCGAGATCGACCAGGGACTCAAAGATGTCACCCTGATCATCGACCTTGAGCTTCCCGAGCCTGAGATGCTCGCCACCATCAATCAGGCTCGTGATCGTTTGCGCCCACTCCTGGATTGCGTTAACGGATCCACCGCACCCACCTTCTACGCCTTCGGTCATGCCCACATCGATGTTGCCTGGCTCTGGCCACTGGCTGAAACCACCCGCAAGATTGCCCGCACCGTGATCAACCAGCTATCCTTAATGGAAGAATATCCTGAATATCGCTTCCTGCAATCCCAGCCCCAGCTCTACATATTGCTAAAAGAACATTATCCCGAGCTATATGAGCGTTTCAAACGAGCCTTGCTGGATGGTAAAGTGATTGCCGATGGTGCCATGTGGGTCGAAGCTGACACCAATATCACTGGTGGAGAGAGTCTGATCCGCCAGATTATATTCGCCAAGCAGTTCTTCAGGCAGGAATTTTCAAAAGACATGGAAGTGATGTGGCTTCCAGATGTATTCGGTTACACGGGCTCGCTCCCCCAGATCTTGCTGAATTGCGGCTGCACCAGTTTTGCCACCCAAAAAATCACCTGGATCTACCATGGTGGTGATCCTTTTCCCTATAATACTTTCATGTGGGAGGGGATCGATGGCTCCGCCATTCCTGCCCATATCTTCAGCGACTATAACAGCCACACCCGTCCCGGCAGCCTGCTGGATCGCTGGGAATCGCGCCAGCAAAAGGATGGCATTAACTCGATGCTGCTTGCATTTGGCTGGGGTGATGGTGGTGGCGGGCCTACCCGCGACCATTTGGAATTTTTATTCCGCGCTCGAGACTTGGAAGGCTTACCCAAGGTAAAGCTTGCTTCTCCAGCAGAGTTCTTTACTGACATCAGGCGCCAGGGATTGCCCAAAGAACGTTATGTCGGAGAGCTGTATTTCCAGGCTCATCGCGGCACTTACACCTCGCAGGCAAAGACAAAGCTGCTCAACCGCCGCAGTGAATACGCCCTGCGTGAGGCTGAATTTTGGGGATCGATTGCCCATCGACGTAATGGGCACACTTTTTCACCCGCTGATTTATTGATTTCCTGGCGCAAATTGCTCGTCAACCAGTTCCACGATATCCTTCCTGGCTCATCCATCCATCGTGTTTACGAAGAAGCTAACTCAGCCCTCGCCCAGATCATTACTGATGCAGGTAAAATAGCTCACTCCGCCATGGCATCCATCACCACCTCAAAAGCTGATGATTCTCTTACCATTTTTAATTCACTCTGCTGGCCGCGCACCGAGCTGCTTTACCTGCCCCAGGGAACCATCCAGGTGTCTGTTCCTGCTTGTGGTTGGACAACCATTGACCTGAAAGCTCCTAAAAAAGCCCGTTCGCCTAAAACCCATGCTGTCAAAGCCACCGAAACCAGCCTCGAGAATGACTATCTCTTCGCCCAATTTAATGATCGCGGCGAGCTGATCAGTGTCCTGGATAAAAGCACCGGTATTGATATGATGTCGGGTGCCGGCAACCGATTTTGCCTGTATAAGGATATACCCTCTCGATTTGATGCCTGGGATATCGATAGCATGACTGAAACCTTGCTCATGCACACGGATGAGCCGGTTCAGCTCGAAGTGGTTGAGCATTCTCATGAGATTGCTAAAATCAAGCTCACCCGTATGATCCACAACTCCAGCCTTACCCAGTGGATCAGCCTGCGCAGCTATAAACACCGCATTGATTTTGAGACCATCATCGATTGGCAGGAAAGCCACAAGCTGCTGAAAGTTGCTTTTCCGGTGAATATCCATGCCAATGAAGCGCTTCACGAGATCCAGTTTGGTCATGTGCGCCGTCCAAACCACCGCTCTCGCCAGTTTGATGCCGACCGTTATGAAGTGAGTAACCATAAGTGGAGTGCCCTGGTTGAAGAAATACGTGGCGTTGCCATACTCAATGATTGTAAATACGGCATCAATGTCCTGGGTAACAGTATGAACCTTACCCTGCTAAAATCACCTTTAGCGCCCGACCCGATTGCCGACAAAGGCCTGCAGACCTTTACTTATGCCATTTATTATTGGAATGGTAGTTTTGGGGATAGTGATCTGGTTAGGGAAGCTTACGAGCTGAACATTCCTATCGCGGTCATTCCCGGAAGTGCAGGTGAAGCATCGATAATCAGTATCGACGCTGCCAATATCATACTTGAAACTCTAAAGCTTGCCGAGGATGGCTCGAGCGATCTGATCTTGCGCCTCTATGAAGCCAAGCGTACCCGCACCCATTGCACCTTATCGACCGTTCTGCCAGTAGTCAAAGCCTGGCAGTGCGATATGCTGGAACGATATCAGGCTGATCTGCCATTCCAGGATGGCAAAATTAAGCTTGATTTTCGTCCATTTGAGATCAAGACCTTGCGACTCTCTCCCGAGAGTTAATTCAGGTTATTTTTATCAGAGAGCATGGTAGGTTTACTATGGAAGAACGACTACAGAAAATCCTGGCTGCTGCAGGTTATGGCTCTCGCCGCTCCTGTGAAGAGTTGATAATTACCGGCCGTGTCACCGTGAACGGGCAGCCTGCCCATCTCGGATCAAAAGCAGATATTCAAAAAGACCAGGTCAAGCTGGATGGGAGACCCATCAATCTCCCCCAGGCTCACCAATATATCGCCCTGTATAAACCGCGTGGCGTTTTATCCACGGTCACTGCACCCGATCCGCGTCCCACGGTACGTGATCTGGTTCCGGCGGAAGGCAGCTTATATCCTGTGGGTCGTCTGGATGCGGATAGTGAAGGACTGATCCTCTTGACCAATGATGGGCAGCTCGCCAATCGTCTCACCCATCCACGCTATGAGCATGAGAAAGAGTACCGCGTTTTAGTGGCGCGCCACCCCGATCAGCAACAGCTTGCCGCCTGGCGCCACGGTGTGGTTTTGGAGGATGGCTACCACAGTGCTCCGGTTCAGGTTGAGGTGCAATCCAATTCTGGAAAGGGCACCTGGTTGCGTGTCACCATGAGGGAGGGTCGCAAGCATCAAATCCGTGAAACCTGCCGGCAGATTGGTCTGCCGGTGGTCAGTATCGTGCGCCTCAGGATCGGTAGCTTACGTCTTGGTAATCTTAAACCCGGACAATGGCGTCATCTCACACCATCTGAGATTAAAGCTTTGAAAACCCCTCAACCTACACAAAAACTGAAGAGATACTCAAATGCACCCTCATCAGGCCGGCGCAATCGAACACTAAAACGGACAAAATCGATGTAAATACCAGCTCATCATCCTGCAAGTCCTGGAAAATACCAGGCATCGAGCGCCTCCTCTATCCTTGATTTATAGATAAATCATCCAATATTGCTTTTTCTATCCACCACTTCAGCAGGGGTAAATTTTAATCCATGAGAAAATAACTAATGCCATAGAAGATTAATAATCTGTATAATTTTCTCATGCGAATGAGTTAAAATATGCCCGTTTGTCCTCGATTCCTTTAGGAGTAATTATGGCTGTCGCCCATACCTCGTCAGACCAAACGAAGAGTTCCTGGCTCGATCATCCGTTATTTAATTCCCCTGAAATCACCTTGGAGAAGCTGTTATTTGCATTTATCCTGGTCATGGCGCTCGTCACGCGTTTTTACAATTTAGACGCACGCGTCATGAGTCATGATGAGACATCCCATACCTACTTTTCCTGGTTGTATTATCAAGGCGATGGCTATGCGCATGACCCTGTCACGCATGGCCCTCTCCAGTTCCACCTGGTAGCCCTCTCTTATTTCCTTTTTGGGGATAGCGACGCCTCTGCCCGGGTGCCCGCTGCCCTATTCAGCGTCGCTACGGTGGCTTTCATGTGGATGTATCGCCGCTATTTTGGCCGCGCAGGTGCCCTGATTGCGGCACTGCTTTTAACCATTTCACCGTATATGATGTATTACGGCCGCTATGTGCGTAATGAAGCCTTCGTGGCATTCTTCGCTGTGATCATGCTCTGGGCCCTATTACGCTACCTTGATGTTGGCAAGCACAAATACCTATATATTTTCTCCGTCGTCACCGTCCTTCAATTTTGTACCAAGGAAACTGCGTATATCTATGCCGCCCAGGCATTGCTATTCCTGGCAGCCTACCTGGTTTACCGCCTGATGAAGCGCGATTGGCAGGTACCGCAATATCGCTCGAACTTCCTTCCCGTCTTATTTGCCTCGATTGTACTCTTCTTCTTGGGTTTGGGCATCAGGGATCTCGGCCGTGGAACAATCGCCGAAACCGGTCAGCCCCAACATCCTTTTTTCGCCTCTATCCCTTCTTATATCCCGTTTCTTCTTATTGGTCTCGCATTACTTGCTGTTGCAGCTGCCATTTATATTGCATATAAAGGATTTGGGATAAATCGCATTCGCCAGGAACGCTCCTTTGACCTTTTGATGCTTTTAGGCACCCTGATTTTACCTCAGTTGTCTGCCTTTGGGATTAATTTTGCCGGTTGGACCGTACCCGTGAATGCCACTGAAGTGAATGCTCTCACCTTTACCGACATCGTTCATATGTCTGTGATCGTGATACCGGTCATTATCATTTCCATTCTGCTGGGCTTGTGGTGGAACAGGCGCCAGTGGTTGATCAATGCCGGACTGTGGTATGCCATTTACCTGGTGCTCTATACCAGCTTGTTCACTAACGTTGAAGCCGGCTTCTTCACTGGTTTGGTTGGCTCACTGGGCTACTGGCTGCAGCAGCAGGGTGTGAATCGAGGCGACCAGCCGCTGTATTACTATGCCCTGATCCAGATCCCCATGTATGAATTTTTGCCAGCCATCGGCAGCCTGCTAGGTATCATCCTTGCCTTTCTAGGTCGAAAGACTGTTCCCGATGCTTCACTTCTTGCTGAAGATCAGCCGTATGTCGCTTCAAATCCATCGCCTGAGAATTCCACTGTTCCTTCAGCTGATGATGATCGTAAAGCCGACGATGGTACTTCAACCCCATCAGCTGTTGGGCCAGGCATCGCCTACGCTTCACCCGTGGTTGGCTTGCTCATCTTCTGGTCCATCTCCAGCCTGCTGGCATATACCTTTGCAGGGGAGAAAATGCCCTGGCTGACTGTCCATATTGCCCTGCCCATGATCTTACTCTCCGGTTGGGCGCTGGGCTACTTGGTTGATTCGACCAATTGGGCAGCCTTGAAAGCCAAGAAAGGCTGGCTTGGTTTCGCCTTGTTGCTCATTTTTATTCCGGCTATCCTGGCTGCCTTCCGCATTCTATTGGGTGCAAATCCTCCCTTTGCCGGAAAAACCCTCGACCAGCTCTCCTCCACCAGCGGCTTTGTCATCGCAGCCATCGTGTCGCTTGCCAGTCTTGCTGGCCTGTATTTTGTCCTGCGCGATTGGTCGGCTCGTCTTGTGCGCCGGGGCTTTGGTTTCGCTCTAATTGCTCTTCTGGCGGTGATTACTGCCCGTGCCGCCTTCACTGCTTCATTTACAAACTATGATACTGCCCTGGAATATCTTGTCTACGCACATTGTGCACCCGGCGATAAAATTGCTCTCCAGCAGATCACCGATATCTCCCAGCGCCTCACCGGTGGCTTGGACCTGACAGTTGCCTACGATAATATCACCACCTACCCATTCTGGTGGTACCTGCGGAACTTCCCCAACCAGCGTTATTACGGCGATGCCCCTACGCGTGATTTGCGCGATGTACCTATCATCCTGGTTGGGCAGAATAATTACGGAAAGATTGCCCCGATTGTCGGCCAGGCATACGATGATTTTGAGTATAACCGCATCTGGTGGCCGAATATGGATTATTTCCACCTCACCTGGCAGCGTCTGGCATATGCCATCACCAATCCCCAGATGCGTGAGGCTATTTTCCAGGTATGGTTGAACCGCGATTACTCCCTTTATGGTCAGCTCAACAACGAAGACATGAGCCTCCAGAATTGGAGCCCGTCTGAGAAATTCCGCATCTACATCCGCAAGGACATCGTCGCCCAATTGTGGGATTACGGGTCTACACCCTCCACCACACCCATCCAGGCTGATCCTTATGAAGGTAAGCAGCTATCGGTGACTGCCGACCAGCTGATTGGCACTCAGGGCTCCAATCCCGGCCAGTTCCAGCAACCGCGTGATTTGGCCCTCGCCCCTGATGGCACGCTTTATGTTGCCGACACTTTCAACAACCGCATTCAGCACCTGTCTGTTGATGGCACAGTGTTGCAGGTATGGGGTTCATTCGCTGATCAATCGCAAGGCGCAGCACCCGGCGGCACTTTCTACCAGCCCTGGGGGATCGCTGTCAGCCGCGATGGGTCTGTTTATGTGGCCGATACCTGGAATCACCGCATCCAAAAATTCACCGCCGATGGCAAGTTCGTGAATATGTGGGGCTACTTCGGCCAGGCTGAAAATCCAAATGCTTTATGGGGCCCGCGGGATATCGCTATTGATAAAGATGGTAATGTATTTGTCACCGATACAGGTAATAAACGCATTGTGATTTACGACGCTGATGGTAACTTTATTTCCCAATTTGGTTCTGTTGGCGTTGAGCCAGGGCAATTCGATGAACCGGTTGGCATTGCCGTGGATAATACCGGTTTGGTATACATTGCCGACACGTGGAATCAGCGCATTCAGGTGATGAGCAAGGACCAGGATGGCACTTATACCCCCTATAAAAGCTGGGATGTCGTCGCTTGGTATGGTGAATCCCTCGACAATAAGCCCTTCCTGGCTGTGGATGATGATGGGAATCTTTATACATCAGATCCCGAGGGATACCGGATTTTGCACTTTACTACTTCCGGAACGTTTATTAATTACTTCGGTGATTATGGTGCTGCTGCCAATGGAATGAACTTGCCCACCGGCATCGTCGCCGATAATAACGGTGGGGTGTGGGTTGCTGACGCCGGCAATAATCGTGTCCTGCACATTATCTTGCCTGGTCAATAATTGACTGGTTAATTTTGTTATGAAAGTGACCCCCGATAGGTTATGTTCATCAAATATCGTGGACATTCCTGGGTGGTATAATTTCTGCGCTTTCAGCGCGTCAATTTATCCTCCATCGAGGAGCTTAGAGGGATGAAACTACACGAATATCAATCAAAACAAATTTTTGCTCGTTATGCCATACCAATACCCAAGGGAAAAGTGGCCACCACTGCTGCCGAGGCGCGTACCATTGCGAATGAGTTGGGCGGCCGGGTGGTGGTCAAATCACAGGTGCTGGTGGGGGGCAGAGGTAAAGCCGGCGGCATCCGCCTGGCTAAGGATCCACACGATGCCGAGGATATCGCTACCCAGATCCTGGCCATGGAAATCAAGGGCCTTCCCGTCCGTAAAGTGCTCGTGGACGAAGCCGCCAGCATATCAAAAGAGATTTACCTGGGTATCACTAATGATCGTGCTGCACGCAAACCGGTGATGATGGCTTCATCTGCTGGCGGAGTTGAGATCGAAGAAGTTGCACGAACCACCCCCGAAAAGATCATCAAATCACATATCGATCCCCTGCTGGGTCTCAAGGACTATCAAACTCGTAATATTGCCATAGGCATCGATCTACCCAAGCAACATTGGAAAGTATTCAACCAGATTGCCAACGGGCTGTGGGGCGCTTTCCAGGATTCCGATGCCACATTGGCCGAGATCAATCCCCTGGTAATCACCGAATCGGGCCAGTTGCTCGCTCTGGATGGAAAGATGCTCATCGATGACAATGCCCTGTTCCGCCATCCCGATTTAGCTGAGCTGCGTGATCTGGATGTCGAGGCGCCTGCTGAAGTGGAAGCCCGTAAGTATGGCCTCGCTTATATTAAATTAGACGGCAATATCGGTTGCATGGTCAATGGGGCAGGTTTGGCAATGACCACCATGGATATTATCAAGCTTTTCGGTGGCGAGCCAGCCAACTTCCTGGATATCGGCGGTGGTGCGGGTAGTGATAAAGTAGCTGCTGCCATCCGTATCATCCTCACCGATCCTAATGTCAAAGCCGTACTATTCAATATCTTTGGTGGCATCACCCGGGGTGATGAAGTCGCCAAAGGAATTCTCTCAGCCCTGGCTGAAGTTAAATCCAACGTGCCCATGGTTATTCGCCTGGTGGGCACCAATGCCGAGGAAGGTCTCAAGCTTCTTTCTGACGCTCACATGATCACCGCGCAGACCCTTGCAGATGCAGCCAAGAAAGCAGTTGCGGCGGCTAAATCCGATAATGGTGGGAGGTAGATTCAATGAGTATCCTGGTTAATAAGAACACACGCCTGCTGGTGCATGGGATCACCGGTAACGAGGGCTTGTTCCACAGCACCCAGATGTTGGCATATGGCACGAACATCGTTGCCGGCATGACCCCCGGTAAAGGCGGTGAATGGGTCATTGATGGTAAAGTCCCGGTTTTTGATTCTGCCAAGGTGGCCGTCGAAGTTACCGGTGCCAACACCAGCTGCATTTTTGTTCCTGCCCGCTTTGCAGCCGATTCTATTTACGAGGCAGCCGACGCGGGCATCTCCTTGATTGTTTGCATCACCGAAGGTATCCCTGTCCAGGATATGATGCGAGTGCGTAACTACCTCGATCAGAAAAAGGTCCGCCTTGTGGGACCAAACTGTCCCGGCTTGCTCACTCCTGGCGAATCAAAGGTGGGCATCATCCCCGGCAATATAGCCATCCCGGGGAATGTTGGCGTTGTGTCACGTTCCGGCACGCTGACCTATGAGGTCTTGTATGCCCTTAAACTGCTAAATCACGGTGTCAGCACTTGTGTGGGCATTGGTGGCGATCCGATCAATGGCACTAATTTTATTGATACCCTGGCAATGTTCAATGCCGACCCGCAAACCGAGAAAGTTGTCCTGATTGGTGAAATCGGTGGCACCGACGAAGAAAAAGCCGCTGAGTATATCGCTGCCCATATGACCAAACCCGTGGTCAGCTTCATTGCCGGACAGACCGCCCCTCCCGGCAAGCGCATGGGTCACGCTGGCGCCATTGTCGAAGGTGGCTCTGGTTTGGCGGCTGATAAAGTTAAAGCCCTCCAGGCTGCCGGTGTTCGGGTGGCTGCTCACCCCGATGAAATCCCAACCCTCCTATTTTAATCCCACGCAGTAATCGAACAAAAAAGAGGCTGACTCAAAAGCAATAGAGTCAGTCTGGAAAAGATAAAAACAAAA